>NZ_JBEZWL010000038.1:0-56877 GCF_040648015.1 Streptomyces sp. NPDC029216
GCCTGCACGGCGCCGGGGAGCCGCGCGCGTCCAGACTCCGGCATGACGCCGCGTGTGCACACGGCCGCGCGGGGCACACGGTCTTCATGACCGTCCCCAAGACAAGCGTTCTCGTACTGGACTGCGCGGAGCCCGAAGCACTGGCCCGCTTCTACGCCTCCCTGCTGGGCGCCCAGGTGGGCCCGGCCGGGGCCGACGGCGATCTCCTCCTGGTCGCCGGCACCTCGGGCACCGTGCTCGGGATCCGTCGGGACCCCGACCACGTACCGCCCAGCTGGCCGCTGCCCGAGGGGTCCCAACAGCCGCACCTGCAGATACTGGTGGCGCCGGAGGCGCTCGACGCAGCGGAGCGCGAAGCCGTGACCCTCGGGGCCCGCCCGGTCGGGGCGGAGGGGGAGGAGTCCCGCCCCGGCAGCAGGACGACACAGCGCCGCTACGCCGACCCGGCGGGCCACGCTTTCGTCCTGGTGGCCGTGCCCGCCCCGTCCGCCTGAACCTGACGTGCCCCCGGTGGCCGGACGGCCGGCCCGGTGCGATGTACCCCCGCCGGCCCTGGGGAGCGTCGCCGACCCGTACGGGCACGGACGCGGGGCTCAGCCTCCCGCGGCCCTGCCCGAGATCAGCCGGGTCCCCTCGATCTCCGCCCACACCACCTTGCCCTCCGCGTGGGCCTCGTGGCCCCAGCGGTCGCACAGGCGGTCGATGATGTAGAGCCCGTGCCCCCCCGGGACACCGCGCCGGGGGGAAGGGTCACTGCGCGGCGGGACCGCGGAGCCGTCGACCACCTCGATGCGCAGGACGTCCGTGCGGGTGAGGACGAGCTGGAGGCAGCCGCCGGCATGCAGGTTCGCATTGGTCACCAGCTCCGAGACGACGAGCAGGGCGTCCTCCGCGCTCTCGGTCCGGTCCCAGTCCCAGTCCTGCAGCGCAAGCCGGGTGAAGTCGCGCCCCTTCGCGACCTGGCCCCGGGCACCGGCCAGGGCGAGGTGCCGCCGCTGGCGCGTTGCCGGAGGCTGCTGCTGCGGCGGTGGATGGCCGGCCGGCGATCCGCTGCTCTTCACTGTGCTCCACCCCCACCGTTGCGTGGCTGACTTCTCGTGGCGACCGCAAGGACCTCCCGCGGTCGCATTGCGGTGCGCCTTCGAGCGCCGGGACAGTGTAAGGGGCCGGATTCTCACGCGTCGGCCATGTGCAGTCTCAGGACGAGGCCGGAGGGTGTGGAACGGGTCTCTACCAGGTCGCACAGCTGGTGGATCATCCACAGCCCGCGCCCGCCGTTCGCCGAGGCGAGGGAGGGGCGGCGGCGGCCCGCCAGGGGGTCGGCCAGCCGGCCACCGTCGCGGACTTCGGCGACCACACCGTGGCCGGCGTCGGCCCACAGCCGCAGCGTCCCCTGGCCGCCGCCGTGGCCGAGGGAGTTGGCCGCGGCCTCGCTGACGGCGAGGACGAGGTCGCCCCGCCGCCCCGCGGCCAGGGAGGCGTCGCGGGCCCACGCCTCGACGAAGTCGCGCACCGCGGCGAGCTCCCCGTGCGTGTAGTGCAGGCCCACCGCTCCCGGACCGGGTTCGGACAGCGGCAGGTCGCAGTCGGCGCAGACGACCGAGGCATCGGCGTAGGCGGGACTGGGACCGGCCGGTTCGCGGCCCTTCTCGATCAGCGTGGGATGCGTACGCCGGGCGTCCGCCACCACGGTCCCGGGCAGCCCCGCGACATCGTAGGGGCACAGGACGGTGGCAGCGCGGCCTGCGAAGGCGGTGTTGATCAGCGCCTCGTGGCGTGTGGCCTCCAGCACCTCGGCCTCCGTGCGCCCCGGCCAGATCGGCTCGCCGACGATACGGGCGGGCCGGCCTTCGTGCCGTTCGGCGAAATCCCGCAGGGCGGCGAGGATACGGCCCGGATTGCGCCCCAGCGTCGTCATGTCCAGGTACGCGACGTCCGGCCCGCCACCGAGGCTCTCCCGCAGTGGCCCCAGCCGGAGGCCGGGCACGGCCACCAGGACCGGCTCGTCCGCTCCGAGCGCGGCACGCACGAAACCGCCCACGCCGCCCAGGTATTGGCCGAGATCCTCGTAGAAGAGCGCGGAATGGACGAAGGCCCCGGGCCCGTCGGCCGCAGGAACTCTGATCATGCGGCGACCTCCAGCGCGGCACATTCGTCCGGGAACATCTCAACCACCTTGCGGAGCGAGTACGGCGGGCTGTGGAGCAGCAGGCACCGGCCCTGCCCGTGGAAGACCGCCGATGCCTGCACCAGGGCGGCCACGGCGGCGACGTCGAGGAAGCTCACGGCCGACAGGTCGAGGTGGACGACGGCGGCCGGGATCCGGCTCACGTCGGCCAGAGCCGCGCGCAGCTCCGGCCGGCTGTCCAGGTCCCCGCTGCCGCTGAGGCGCGCACCGGCCCGGTCTTCCAGCGGTAGGGCTGTCAGGGCCACGGGAACTCCTACGGGGTGAGCATGCCGGCGCGCAGCCGGCCCAGCACGCGTGAGAGCAGCCGGGAGACCTGCATCTGTGAGATGCCGAGTTCGACGCCGATCTCCGCCTGCGTCTTCTCCTGGCCGAACCGCATGTGCAGGATCAGCCGGTCCCGGGCGCCGAGCTCCCGCAGCAGGGGAGCGAGGGTGTGGAAGTCCTCGAACAACTCCATGGCCGGGTCCGTTTCGCCCAGCTTGTCCGCCAGGGCGCGTGCGGGACGGCCCGTCCCCTGGGCCTCGTCCGCCTCGCAGGCGAGATCCAGGGAGCCGCTGGTGTAGCCGTTGGCGGCGACCAGGCCGTCTATCACCTCCTCCTCCGACAGCCCGAGGTGCCCGGCCACCTCTCTGACCGTCGGCGCCCGGTTCAGCGCGTCGGTGAGGGCCTCCTGGGCCTTGGCGAGCTCGGTGCGCATCTCCTGGAGGCGGCGCGGTACGTGGACGGCCCAGGTGGTGTCGCGGAAGTGCCGCTTGATCTCGCCGGTGATGTAGGGGAGCGCGAGCGTGCTGAACTCCACCCCGCGGTCGGGGTCGTAACGGTCGATGGCCTTGATCAGGCCGATGGTGCCGACCTGGACGATGTCGTCCATGTCGATCCCGCCCCCGGCGGCCCGGGCCCGGAAGCGACGGGCGGCGTACTGCACGAGGGAGAGGTTCATCTCGATCAGGGTGTTGCGGGCGTACTGGTACGCACGCGTCCCCTCCTCCAGGGCACGCAGCCTCGCGAGGAACAACCGCGACAACTCCCGGGCGTCCGCGGGTGAAAGCTCCCGCGCCTGCTCCACCCGGGGGAGGGCTTCCGCCGACGGCTCCCCCTGCGCGACCGGGGTCCGGCGGCCCGGCGCACGACCCGGGCTTATGACTGCGGCCGAAAGAGGCATGATGGCCGTTCCCTCCCTGTAGTCGATGGCTGCCGTCCGCGCTCCTGCCCCGGGATCCGGTCCGTACACCTGCCGCGGTACGGCCACCCCGTCCGCGGTACGTCCAGGGCCCGGGCTTCGCCCCCCGGGTGAGCGACCGTGCATACTCCATTCCGGAACCCGTACGGTGACCATTCGGGGAGGCGCACATGACCGGAGCAGAGGACGTGCCGGGCGACGGCGTGGTCGAAGACAGCTACGCGGCAGGGCCCGGCTGGGTCGTGGTCGCTCGCGGAGAACTGGACCAGGACACCCTGGTCTCGCTGGAGGAGGCCCTGACCGCCGCCGCGGACCGGCACCCGATGGTGGTGCTCGACGCGACCGCCGTCACTTTCGGCGACTCCTCCTTCCTCAACCTGCTCCTGCGGGTGCGCCGCACGACCGCGCTGCGGATCGCCGCGCCGGGCGACCAGCTGCGCCGTCTGTTCGCTCTGACGGGAGCGGACACGGTCCTCTCGCTGTACCCCGACGTTCAGGCCGCGCTGGACGCCTGACGGCCGTGGGGTCCTGCGGCGCGGGTTAGCCTTCCCCCCGTCAAGGACGGCGAGAGTGAGGGTGGCGATGGCTGAGCGGACTGGCGCGGCTGCACCGGACGGGGCGCCAGGGGCCCCCGGCGGGGGCGGCATCACCGAGTCGGAGCTCCGCCTGCTGCTGGCAGGGCTGACGGCCGTGCGCGACGGGGACTTCCGTACCCGGCTGCCCGACTCGGCGGAAGGGCTCCTCGGGGAGATCGCCACGGTCTTCAACGGGATGGCCAACCAGATGTCGCTGTTCACGTCCGAGGTGACGCGGGTGGCCCGCGAGGTCGGTACGGAAGGGACCCTGGGAGGCCAGGCGGAGGTTCCCGGGGTCGGCGGGGCATGGCTGGACCTTACGGATTCGGTCAACTTCATGGCCGGAAATCTCGCGGACCAGGTCCGCAACATCGCCCAGGTGACCACCGCCGTCGCGCAGGGGGACCTCTCGCAGAAGATCACCGTCGATGCCCGGGGCGAGATCCTGGAGCTGAAGAACACGATCAACACGATGGTCGACCAGCTCTCCTCCTTCGCCGGCGAGGTCACCCGCATGGCGCGCGAGGTCGGGACCGAAGGGCTCCTCGGCGGCCAGGCCGACGTCAAGGGAGTCTCCGGAACCTGGCGGGACCTCACCGACTCGGTGAACTTCATGGCCGGGAACCTCACCGCCCAGGTGCGTTCCATCGCCCAGGTCGCCACGGCCGTCGCCAGAGGAGACCTCTCCCAGAAGATCACCGTCACCGCACGGGGCGAGATCCTGGAGCTGAAGACCACCATCAACACGATGGTCGACCAGCTGTCCGCGTTCGCCGACGAGGTGACGCGCGTGGCCCGGGAAGTCGGTACCGAGGGCCGCCTCGGCGGCCAGGCCCGCGTGTCCAGCGTGGCGGGCACCTGGAAGGACCTCACCGACAACGTCAACTCCATGGCGGACAACCTCACCGGTCAGGTCCGCAACATCGCGCTCGTCACGACGGCCGTGGCCAACGGGGACCTGTCGAAGAAGATCGACGTGGAGGCCCGCGGCGAGATCCTGGAGCTGAAGACCACCATCAACACGATGGTCGACCAGCTCTCCTCCTTCGCCGCCGAAGTCACCCGCGTGGCCCGCGAGGTCGGCAGTGAGGGCCGCCTCGGCGGTCAGGCCGAGGTCGAGGGCGTCTCCGGCACCTGGAAGCGGCTCACCGAGAACGTCAACGGGCTCGCCGGCAACCTCACCCGCCAGGTACGGGCCATCGCCGCCGTCACCAGCGCCGTCGCCGAGGGCGACCTCACCCGCTCCATCACCGTGGAGGCCCCGGGCGAGATGGGCGACCTCAAGGACAACATCAACTCCATGGTCGGCTCGCTGCGGGAGACCACCCGCGCCAACCAGGAGCAGGACTGGCTCAAGTCCAACCTGGCGCGCATCTCCAGCCTGATGCAGGGCCACCGCGACCTCGCGGTCGTCGCCGAACTCGTCATGGACGAGCTGACCCCGCTGGTCGCCGCCCAGTACGGCGCCTTCTACCTGGCCGAGGACACCCCCCGGGGCACGATGCTCACCCTCGTCGGCTCGTACGGGCGCTCCACCTCCGAGGGAGTGGCCGAAAGTTTCGCCCTCGGTCACTCCCTCGTCGGGCAGGCGGCCCGCAGCCGCCGCACCATCGCCACCGACCAGGTCCCCGCCGGCTACGTCATCTCCTCCGGGCTCGGCCACACCACGCCGGGCAGCCTGGTCATCCTGCCGATCGTCGTCGACGACCAGGTCCTCGGGGTGATCGAACTCGCCTCGTTCTCCGCCTTCACCGCCGTCCACCGCGACTTCCTCAGCAGGCTGATGGAGACCATCGGCGTCAACGTCAACACCATCCTCGCCAACGCGCGCACCGACGAGCTCCTGGACGAGTCCCAGCGCCTGACCGCCGAACTCCGGGCCCGGTCCGCGGAACTCCAGGACCAACAGGAGGAATTGCAGCGCTCCAACGCCGAACTGGAGGAGAAGGCCGCCCTGCTGGCCAGCCAGAACCGCGACATCGAGGCCAAGAACCTGCAGATCGAACAGGCCCGGCAGGAACTGGAGGACCGCGCCCGGCAACTGTCGCTGGCCTCCACCTACAAGTCCGAGTTCCTGGCGAACATGAGCCACGAACTGCGCACCCCGCTCAACAGCCTGCTCATCCTCGCGCAGCTCCTGGCCCAGAACCCGACCCGCAACCTCACCCCGAAGCAGGTCGAGTACGCGGGCATCATCCACTCCGCCGGCTCCGACCTGCTGCAGCTCATCAACGACATCCTCGACCTCTCCAAGGTCGAAGCGGGCAAGATGGACATCCACCCCGAACGGGTCGACCTGCCGCAGCTGCTGGACTACGTCGAAGCCACCTTCCGCCCGATGACCACCCAGAAGAGCCTCGACTTCACCGTCACCACCGCCCCCGACGCGCCCGCCGACCTGCTCACCGACGACTCCAGGCTGCGCCAGGTCCTGCGCAACCTGCTGTCGAACGCCGTCAAGTTCACCGAGCGCGGCGGGGTGGAGCTGCGCATCGAACGGGCCGCTGACGCCGAGATCCCGGCAGGGGTGCTCCACCGCGGCGCCATGATGGCCTTCCGTGTCCGCGACACCGGCATCGGCATCCCCGAACAGCAGCTGGAATCCGTGTTCGGCGCCTTCCAGCAGGCCGACGGCACCACGAGCCGCAAGTACGGTGGCACCGGCCTCGGCCTGTCCATCACGCGCGAGATCGCCCAGCTGCTGGGCGGTGCCGTGACGGCCGAGAGCACTCCCGGCCAGGGCAGCACCTTCACGCTCTACCTCCCCGTCAGCCACGCGGACTTCGAGGAAGGCCCGGGACCCCGCCCCGCGGCCCCGGACCCGACGGCCCACGGCGCCGCGTACGGGGCCCCCGACCCGGGTGGGAGCGGCAGCGGGACCAACGGCGCGGGACCGCGGCAGGGCCGCCGGCTCCTCGTGATCGAGGAACGCCCGAACGGCCTGCTCTCCCTGGTCGCCGAGAGCGCCGGGCGCGACCTCGTACCGCGCGGGGCGGAGGGCGGGGAGCATGCGGGCATCCAGGTGGTCGGCGCCACCAGCTCAAGCGAAGCGGCCGCGGCACTGGCGTCGGAGCCGTTCCACTGCGTCGTCCTCGAACTCGGCATGCCCGGCGGCGAGGCCATCCGGTTCCTCGACGCCCTCGACGGCGACCCGGCGCTCAGCTCCCTGCCGGTCCTCGCGCACGACAGCCCCCGCCTAGAGAACGGTCGGGAACAGGCCCTGCGCGAGCGCGCCGAGTCCGGTCGCCTGGAACTGCTGAGCAGCCTGGACGAGCTCCGCGCACGCATCGTCCGGCACCTGTCGGCCGACCGGCCCGGTGAGGCGCCGCTCGTCAACGGGGCGGTGGAAGGCGGGCAGGCCTCCCGGACCCCCGACGGGGACCTCGCGGGACGCACCGTCCTCGTAGTCGACGACGACGCACGCAACCTGTACGCCCTCAGCGGCATCCTCGAACTGCACGGCATGCGTGTGCTCCACGCCGAGGACGGCCGCAAGGGCATCGAGACCCTCACCCGCAACCACGGCGTCGACCTCATACTGATGGACGTGATGATGCCCGAGCTCGACGGCTACGCCGCGACCGCGGAGATCCGCGGCATGCCCGCGCACGCCGACCTCCCCATCATCGCGGTGACGGCCAAGGCGATGCCCGGCGACCGGGAGAAGAGCCTCGCGGCCGGGGCCAGCGACTACGTCACGAAACCCGTGGACGCCGACGACCTCATCGGCCGCGTCCGCCACTGGCTGACGGCCCCGGGCCGCCTCCAGCAGGGGCCGGCCACACGATGACCTCCTTCGGCACCCCCCGGCCGGCCGGGGAACGAGCGCAGGAGCCGACGGCCGGCGAACGGCCGCTGCCCTCCCTGCCCCAGCAGGCGCCCCCACCCCTGGGGCGGCTCGTCGCCACGGTCGAACGCCTGCGCCGGGAGGTCAGGGAGGCACACGCCGCCGCCGACGGCCGGGCACTGGTCGAGCTGGCCAAGGGAATCCTGATGGGGCGGCTGGACTGCACCCCCGCCGCCGCGGCCCGCCAGCTCGACGACCTCTGCCACGAGGCCGGGCTCTCCCCCCTGGAACTCGCCGCCGACATCGTCAACCAGGCCGCCCGCGACCAGGTCAGCGCGATCGCGGCCGAGTTCGTCGAACGGACCGCGACGGCGCAGCCCTCCCCGCAGACCTCCTCCGTGTCCGTACGCCTGCGCACCGCCGAGAGCGGGGTCCTCGCCGCCGCCGCCGACACCCAGGCCGTGGCCGACTCGCTGCTGGCCAACGCCCTCACCCCGCTCGGGGCGGTCGCCGTGGCCGTGTGGGCCGCGGCCCCCGACGGCTCGCTGGCCCTGGCCGGCCACGCCGGATTCGCCTCCGGGGAAGCCTCGCGCTGGCGCCACGTGCCCCCCGGCGTCGCGACCGTCCCCCGTCTGGCCCTGCGCGAGCGCGCCCCGGTGACCCTCACCGACCTCAGGCGCGAGGGGCTTCCCTCGATCGGACACCTGCAGTGGCCCGACGGCGGACGCATGGCCGTACCGGCCGGGACGGGCGGACGCGTCCACGGCGTCCTCGAAGTGTGCTGGCCGCATCCCCTGCCGCCGCTGTCGCCACAGATCCGGCGCCAGGTCGAGGCGCTGGCCGAACTGTGCGCCCACACCCTGGACACGGCGCCCCCTCCCCACGCCACGGCTCCCGAGGGACTGCTCCCCGACGTCTCGGAGCTGATCGACCTCGCCGAGGGACTGCACGACCCCACCATCATCCTGACGCCGGTGCTCGACCCCGACGGCCGGCTGTCCGACTTCCGCATCCGCCACGTGAACAGCAGGTTCGCCGACCCCGCGGGCCGCCCCCGCGGCGACGTCAACGGCGCACTGCTGCTGGAGGCCTACCCGATGGCCGGGGGCGGGAGCGGCCTCTTCGACACCATCGAGCGGGTGCACGCCACCGGCGAACCGTTCCGTGCCGAACGCATGGGCCTGACCGCGCTCGTCGACCAGATCCCGTTGACCTCGGTCGCGGACATCAGCGTCAGCCGGCACGGCGCCGCCGTCCTGCTGATCTGGCGCATCGAGGACGAGACCGCCCGGCTCGCCAACCTGCTGCAGCACGCCCAGCGCCTGGGCCGCATCGGCGGCTTCGAGGAGAACCTCGCCACCGGCGCCATCACCTGGAACTCCGAGCTCTACGCCCTCCACGGACTGCCGAGCGGTGCGCCCCCCGTACCGCTGCGCGACCTGCCTTCGTACGCCCACCCGGACGACTCCGCGGCCCTCGGCCGTTTCCTGCGCACCGTACTGCGCTACCGGCGTCCCGCTTCCGTCAACCTGCGCCTGCGGCGCTCCGACGGCATCCTGCGCCACATCCGGGTCGTCGCCGAGCCCGTCCTCGACGCGGCCCAGCGGCTGCACGCCGTGCGCGGCGCCTACCAGGACATCTCCGCACAACACTGGACCGAGGTCGCCCTCGCCGCGACCCAGGACCAGCTCGCCCTCACCGAAGCCGAATCGGCCGAACGCAACCGGCTCGCGCTCCAGCTCCAGCACGCCATCATGCCCCCGCACCACCACGTCGAGGCGCCGGGGCTGCGGGTGGCGGTCCGCTACCGGCCCGCGGAGACGGAGTCCCTGGTCGGGGGCGACTGGTACGACACGCTGGTCCTGCCCTCGGGCCTGATCATGCTCTCCGTGGGTGACGTCGCCGGCCACGGCATCGAGGCGGCCACCGGAATGGTCGTGCTGCGCAATGCCCTGCGCGGCCTCGCCGTCACGGGTGCCGGCCCCGCCCAACTGATGTCCTGGCTCAACACGGTCACCCACCACCTGACCCAGCAGGTCACCGCGACGGCCGTCTGCGGCCTCTACGATCCGCGCACCCGCGTCATGCGCTGGGCCCGCGCCGGGCACCTGCCGCCCGTACACATCAGGAAGGGCGAGGCCACGGCCTTCCCCCTCCTCGACGGCCTCCTCCTCGGCGCGCTGCCCGACGCCACCTATGCCGAGCAGGAGGTCCGCCTCGAAGCGGGGGACACCCTCCTGATGTTCACGGACGGGCTGGTCGAGCGCCGGGACGCCTCCGTACAGGACTCCCTGGCCCAGCTGCTGGACACCGTGACCACGGGAGCCGAAGACCTGGACGGCAGGCTCGACGGCCTGCTCACCGAGAGCTGGTCCGACACCGACGACGACACCTGCGTCATCGGCGTCCAGGTCGGCTGACCGGGGCGGGGGCGCGAGCGGTGCGGGCCGAGTGGTCGCGGAAGTCGCCCCGTTCGGGGAGTGCGGGGCCGCGCGGCGGGGCAGGCGCGGCTGCGGGGGGCACCGATGAAGGGTCCCACCCGGGGCCGGCCACCCGAGAGGCCGGTCCCGGTCCCCGAACACCTGATGCCAGGAGGCTGAGCATGTCGCAGGTCAAGGAGTCCATCGAGGTCGACGTCCCGGTCCGTACCGCCTATGACCAGTGGACGCAGTTCGAATCGTTCCCGCAGTTCATGGACGGTGTGCAGAGGATCGAGCAGCGCACCGACACCCTCACGCACTGGGTGACGAAGATCGCCGGTGTGGAGCGGGAGTTCGACGCGGAGATCACCGCGCAGGTCCCCGACACGAAGATCGCCTGGGTGACGGTGGGCGGTGAGACGGAGCAGTCCGGGCTGGTGACGTTCCGGCCGATCGACCCCGCCCATACCGAGGTGACCCTGATGATGGACTTCGATCCCGACGGGATGGCGGAGAGCATCGGGGACAAGTTCGGGTTCGTCGACCGCCAGGTCAAGGGCGATCTGAAGCGTTTCAAGCACTTCATCGAGGACCGCGGTACCCCGACCGGCCAGTGGCGCGGCCAGGTCTGACGCGCACTCCGCCCCTTCCCCGGGCCGGGGCCGCACCGGTGGGGCGGCCCCGGAAGAGGAGCACTCGCAGGAGGGCTTCTCCTTCCCCCGTCAGCCGCCGGGGACGAACGTCACCGGCAGGCTCTCGGGACCGCGCAGCCCGCCGGGTCGCCAGGGGACCTCGTCCGGAGGTACGGCGAGGGCGAGCCCGGGAAGCCGGCGCAGGGCCGTACCGATGGCGATCTCGCCCTCCAGCCGGGCCAGCGGAGCACCCAGGCAGTAGTGGATCCCGTGACCGAACGCGAGGTGGGCGTTGTCCTGCCGGGTGATGTCGAGCCGGTCGGGGTCGGCGAACCGTGCCGGGTCCCGGTCGGCGAGCGCGGAACCGATCAGCACGGTCGCGCCGCGCGGGACGCCCACGCCCGCGATCTCGACGTCCTCGCGCGCGAACCGCGCGATGCCGGGGCTGACCGGGCCGTCGTAGCGGAGGAACTCCTCGATCGCGCCCGGCAGCAACGCGGGGTCCGAGCGCAGCAGGTCGAGCTGCCGGGGATGGGCGAGCAGCATGGCGATGCCGCCGCCGATCAGGTTGACCGTGGTGATGTAGCCGGCGGCCAGCAGCAGGAACACCATGGCGACCAGTTCGTCCTCCGACAGCTGCCGTTCCTCGTCGCGGGCCGTGACGAGGCCGCTGAGCAGGTCGTCGCCGGGGGCCGTCCGCTTCTCGCGGATGAGCCCGGTCACGTACGCGCGCATGTGCTGCCACGCCTCGTTCACCACGGCCGGGTCGGGGGGTTCGGAGCCCCGCCTGATCAGGCGGTCGGTCCAGTGCTGGAAGTCGTGACGGTCGTCCACCGGCACCCCGAGCAGTTCGCTGATGACCGTCACCGGCAGCGGCAGTGCGAAGTCCGCGACGAGGTCGGCGTGCCCGGTCGGGGTGAACGCGTCCAGCAGCCGGTCGGTGAGGGACTGGATCCGCGGCCGCATCCCCGCCACCCTGCGGGCGGTGAAGGCCTTCGAGACCAGCCGGCGCAGACGGGTGTGGTCGGGCGGATCGCTGCGCAGCATGGTGCTCAGCAGCGATTCGCGCTCCGCTTCGGGCAGCTGCCGCAGGAGCCGGGCGTCCGAGGCATCGCGTACGTCGCTGCTGAGCCGGGGGTCGGACAGGGCCGCGAGCGCGTCGTCGTAGCGGGTGACGAGCCAGGCCTCCAGACCGCCCGCGACGACGACGCGTCGCACGGGACCTTCCTCGCGCAGCTGCCGGTACAGCGGGAACGGATCCGTGACGAAGGCGGGGTCGGCATAGGGCAGAAGGACCGGCCGCTCACTCATGTCGCCTCCCGAGGACGTCGTCCGCGCCGTGCAGAACGAGGGTGCTACGCGGACCGGCCGTGCCCCCTGCGGCGCGCCCCGTTCAGCGGAGTGATTCCTCTCGGCGGCAGGGACGGGTGCGTGCCTCAGGTCAGTACAGGAGGTCCTCCGGCGTGCTGCGGGCCGTCTCGGCAAGGGTTTCGAGTGCTCCGGCCAGGACGGGGAGCGGCGGTGAGGCGAGGCCGCCCCGGACCGCGGACGGGCTGGACCGTCCTCGCCGGCCTCGCCCTGAACATCGCCGCGGGCCAAGCCAGATCCGCCGCCGCCTGAGTCCGGGGCGCGCGCGGATGCCCGTACGCCCTCAACGTGCCTCCGCGGGCCGCCGCGCGCTCTTGCCCGGCATTCCGGACGCTCACTACGGTCACGCAGCGTACGCATCGTGCGCAGACAGTCACCGCAAGGGGATCCATGAACAAGGCTGCTTGGCATTCGCTCGCGCTCGCAACCGTCCTGGCCGTCCTTCCGCTCGGGGCGGCGGCCGCCAAGGCGGAGCCGCCCGGGCCGCTGTCCGCCGATGCCGTGGCGGCCATGACACCGGAGCGGCAGGGCGAGGTGCTGGAACCCCTGAGGGTCGTGGCCGACGCCGCGGCACGGGCCGGACGGGGCCCGCAGGCGGACGTGTACACGCAGGTCGAGATGGCCTCCGACTACCGCTCCGTCAACGTCTACCTCACCGATCCGAACCGGCGTGCCGCCTTCCTCGACGCCGTGCACAAGGCCAACCCGAAGGCCGACACGAAACTGCTCAACGTACGCAAGAGCGCGAAGACACGGCTGCAGCTCAGAAAGGAGATCACGGCCTTCCGCACCCGCAAGGACCTCCCCTTCACGATCGAAATGGCGGGCAGCACCGTCGACGGCAGTGCGATCGAGCTCGGCGTGAACGACGCCGAGGCCGCACGGCAGTACCTCGCCAGGCCCGCCGTCTCGCAGCAGCTCACGAACGAACGGGGCACGCCCCTGCGCATCCACCGGTCGGCCCCCTCGGTACCCCTCAACCGGTGGAACGACTCCGCTCCGTTCTACGCCGGCGCCGCGCTCGGCCCCGCGACGGGCACCTTCGCGCACTGCACCAGCGGCATCCCGGCCATCAGCACCGTGGACCGCCGTCAGTGGCTCGTCACGGCAGGCCACTGTTACGGCCAGGGCGAACTCGTCTACACGGCCGGCGGCAGCCAGATCGGCCGGGTCAACGCCAAGCTGGCCGACCTCGACTCGGGGTTCGTCGAGGCGCCGACGGACCGCCGCACCTGGGACGGTCTCGACGAGAACGGGTACTACCGCTACCTCAACGGCGTACGTAATGCGGCGGTGGGCGATTTCACCTGCCAGCTCGGCTACAACTCCAAGGTCGTCTGCAACATCCGCACCACATACGCGGGCAACGCCACCTGGGTGACCGACGGCGCCTACGTCTGGGGCAGCGCCGGCGCCCCGCAGACCTACGGCGTCGTCGCCCGCCCCGGCGACAGCGGCGGCCCCGTGATCACCATCAACAACCAGGACTCCCGGCAGCTGAACGGCATGGTCGTCAATGCGTGGGGCTGTGACGGCACCGGCAACGACAGGGTCTGCCGTGACCTGGTGGGCTGGATCGAAGTGGGCGACATCTTCGAGAGGTTCGCCATCACGCTCAACCCTGCCTGACGAGTCGGCCGTATGGGGGAGGTCCGAGGAGCCCGCCGGAGGCGTGCGGCCCGCGCGGGCATGAAAGGGGCCAGGCTGGACAGCGGGACGGGACGGATGTTCCTCCCGAAAACGGACGACAAGGGAGTTCGTCGTGGCCCACGCAACCGACCCGCCCGCACCCCGGCCGGCGCACGGCACGCCGGACGGGGCGGTCGCCGGTGACGCCCGCTCCCGCGTGGGCCTGCGCGTCAACGGTGTCCGCCACGACCTCGACCTGGACCACCGCGTCACGCTCCTCGACGCCCTGCGCGAGCACCTGGGCCTGACCGGCGCCAAGAAGGGATGCGACCACGGGCAGTGCGGCGCCTGCACCGTCCTCGTGGACGGCCGGCGCGCCAACAGCTGCCTGCTGCTCGCCGTCACCCTCGACGGCAGCGGTATCACCACCGTGGAGGGCCTCGCCGCACCCGACGGCGCCCTCCACCCGCTCCAGCGCGCCTTCATCGAACACGACGCCTTCCAGTGCGGCTACTGCACCCCCGGCCAGCTCTGCTCCGCCGTCGGCGCGCTCCGAGAAGCCGCCGCGGGACACCCCTCGCACGTCACCGCCGCCGCTCACCGGGCAGGGCCCGCCGTGCTGACCGCCGAGGAGATCAGGGAACGGCTCAGCGGGAACCTGTGCCGCTGCGGCGCCTACCCCGCGATCGTCCGGGCCGTCGCCGACGCGGGCGCGGACCCCGCGGCCACCAGGACCGGCGCGGACGTGATCGCATGAAGCCCTTCGCCTACGTACGCGCCGCCAGCCTCCGCGAGGCCGCCGACGCCTACGCCGCACACCCCGGTTCCCGCTATCTCGGCGGCGGCACCAATCTCGTGGACCTGATGAAGCTGGGCGTCGAGACCCCCACCGCCCTCATCGACATCTCCCGGCTCCCCCTGGCGGAGATCACCGAACTCCCCGACGGAGGCCTGCGCGTCGGTGCCACGGTCCGCAACAGCGACCTGGCCGCCGACCCCCGGGTGCGTTCCCGCTACCCGCTGCTCGGACAGGCACTGCTCGCCGGCGCCTCCGGCCAACTGCGGAACGTCGCCACCACCGGTGGCAACCTGCTCCAGCGCACCCGCTGCACCTACTTCCAGGACCCCTCCAAGCCCTGCAACAAGCGCGAACCCGGCAGCGGCTGCGGAGCCCGGGACGGGATCCACCGCGACCACGCGGTCCTCGGACACTCCGAGCACTGCATCGCCACCCACCCCTCCGACATGGCCGTGGCCCTCGCCGCGCTGGACGCCGAGGTCGAGCTGTACGGCGGACCGGACGCCACCCGCACCGTCGCGGCCGCCGAGTTCCACCGGCTGCCAGGTGACCACCCCGAGCAGGACACCGTCATCCGCCCGGGAGAGATCATCACGGCGGTGCTCCTGCCCGCGGCGGCGCCCGGCGCCGTTTCCATCTACCGCAAGGCCCGCGAACGCGCCTCGTACGCCTTCGCCCTCGCGTCCGTCGCCGTGCTCCTCGACCTCGACGACGGCCGCGTACGCCGGATCGCCCTCGCCTTCGGCGGCCTCGCCCACCGGCCCTGGCGGGCCACCACGGCCGAGGCGCGGCTGACCGGCGCCGAGCCGCACCCCGACACCGTCCGCGCGGCCGTCGACGCGGAACTCGCCCGGGCGGAGCCCCTGCGCGACAACGCGTACAAGATCCCCCTCGCCCGCAACCTCGCCTGCGAGGCCGTCGCCACGCTGGCCGGTACGCGCCCCGGTCCCCCCGCCACCCCGTGAGCGGCGCCACCGCCCAGGACAGAGGACCACGATGAGCCCCACCTCCGCCACGCTCGACACCCCCGCCCAGACCTCCCTCGGTGCCCCCGTCCCACGGCGCGAAGCCACGGAGAAGGTGACCGGCACCGCGCTCTACGCCGCCGAACGGCACCTGCCGCGACGGGCCTACGCCTGGCCGGTACCCGCGACGATCGCGCGCGGCCGGATCACCGCCGTGGACACCGCCGCCGCCCTGGCCCTGCCCGGCGTACTGGGCGTCCTCACCCCGTACGACGCACCGCGCCTGGGCCCCTCCGACGACCCCACCCTCCAACTGCTCCAGGACCCGCGGGTACCGCACCGCGGCTGGTACGTGGCCCTCGCCATCGCCGACACGCTGGAAGGGGCCCGGGCCGCCGCCGACGCCGTGCGCGTCACCTACGAGGCCGAGCCCCACGACGTCACCCTGCGCGAGGGACACCCCGGCCTGTACACCCCCGAGGAAGTCAACGGCGGCTACCCCGCGCACCGCGAACAGGGCGACCCGGACGCGGCGTTCGCCGCCGCGCCCGTACGCGTCGACGCCCGCTACTCGGTGCCGCCCCTGCACAACCACGCCATGGAGCCGCACGCCGCCACCGCGGACTGGGACGCCGAGCGCGGCCACCTCACCGTGTACGACTCCTGCCAGGGCACCACGGTGGTGCGCACCGTCCTGGCCGGACTGTTCCGGCTGCCAGAGGACCGGGTCACCGTCCTGGCCGAGCACGTGGGCGGCGGATTCGGCTCCAAGGGCACACCGCGCCCCCACGTCGTCCTCGCCGTCATGGCCACCCGGTACTGCGGCCGCCCCGTCACCGTGGCCCTGCCCCGGCAGCACATGGCCGCCACCGTCGGCCACCGCGCCCCCACCCTGCACCGCATCCGGCTCGGCGCCCGCCCCGACGGCACCCTCACCTCCCTGATCCACGAGGTCACCACGCACACCTCGCAGGTGCGCGAGTTCGTCGAGCAGGCCGCCGTACCCGCACGGGTGATGTACGCCGTCCAGCACAGCCGCACCACCCACCGCGTCGCCGCGCTCGACGTGCCCACCCCCTCCTGGATGCGCGCCCCCGGCGAGACCCCCGGCATGTACGCCCTGGAGTCGGCCATGGACGAGCTCGCCGACGCCCTCGGCATGGACCCCGTCGAGCTGCGCGTCCGCAACGACCCGGCCACCGAGCCCGACAGCGGCCGTCCTTTCAGCAGCCGCCACCTCGTGGAATGCCTGCGCGAGGGCGCGACCCGCTTCGGCTGGCCCGGCCGCCGGCCGCCCCTGCGGCAGGGGCCGCTCCTCATCGGGTGCGGAGTGGCCGCCGCCACCTACCCCGTGTACATCGCCCCTGCCGGCGCCCGGGCCCACGCCCGCCCCGACGGGAGCTACCTCGTCGAGGTCAACGCCACCGACATCGGCACCGGAGCCCGTACGGTCCTTGCCCAGATCGCCGCCGACGCCCTGCGCGTCCCGCTCGACGCCGTCTCGCTGTCCATCGGGAACAGCGCGCTGCCCGCCGGCCCCGTCGCCGGCGGCTCCGCCGGGACGGCGTCCTGGGGCTGGGCCGTGCACGACGCGTGCACCGCCCTGACCGACCGGCTGGCCCGGCACCAGGGGCCGCTGCCCGACGCGGGGCTCTCCGCGTCCGCCGACACCACCCAGTCGGCGAAGCAGAAGTCACCGTACGCGCGCCACGCGTTCGGGGCGCACTTCGCCGAGGTCCAGGCGGACACGATCACCGGAGAGGTACGCGTCCGCCGGCTGCTGGGCGTCTTCGCCGCCGGCCACGTCCTCAACCCCCGCACGGCCCGCTCCCAGTTCGTCGGAGGGATGGTGATGGGGCTGGGCATGGCGCTGACCGAACACGCCGGCCTCGACCCGGCGTTCGGCGACTTCGCTGAGCGCGACCTGGCCACCTACCACGTGCCGGTGAACGCCGACGTCCCGGCGATCGAGGCCCACTGGATCGACGAGCACGACAAGCACCTGAACCCGATGGGCAGCAAGGGCATCGGGGAGATCGGCATCGTCGGCGCCGCGGCGGCCATCGGCAACGCCGCGAGCCGGGCCACCGGCCGCCGCCTCCGCGAGCTCCCCCTGACCCCCGACCGCATCCTGACCGCCCTCGCCGAAGAACCGTCCAAGGCGGAATGAGGGCCGCACGACCGCGAAGCACCGGCGCTGCCGGTGCGGACCTGCTCCGGCGCCAGGAACGCCCCACCCGACACCGCACCGACGGTCCGTGACGGGTGGGCGGCGTCCCAGGCGTGCGCGAGCGCGAAGTCGGTCCCCCGGGGGACCCGAGCACCCGGACCGCCGCGTACGGCAGCGCCCCGTGCGCCGCCACCTCCTCCGCCGGCGAGGGGCCGGCTCTGAGTACGGCACCCGGGTGCACTTGAGTACCAAGGCGCTTCCGGGCCGCCCCCCGGCCGGGTGAGATGAAGGTATGAACGCTTCCACCACCGCTTCCCCGCTCCAGGCGGCGTCTCCCAAGGAGCGCACGCGATTCTGGGCGGTACTGGCCGCCGTCTTCTTCCTGCCCGCTGCCGTGATCGCCATGGTCCTGGCCCTGGCCTCGGAGCAGACCTCGCGCTGTGTCACCTACGGGGAGCAGTGCGCTGCCGGCCTGCCGTTCGCGCTCCTCGGCTGGAGCACCGCGTTCGGCGCCCTGGCGCTGGTCGTCGCCCTGGCCGCGCCGGCCGTACGGCTCCGCCAGACGGCACTCACCGTCCAGGTCTTCGCTGAATGCACCGCGCTGCTGGTCATCCTCAGCCACGCCTGAGAGCCGCGGGCTCTTGAGGCTCTACGGATTCACCGGGTCCAGTACTGCGCGAGGGCGCCTTCCCGGTACGGGGCGGGACTGACGCTGAGGTCACCGGCGAAGGGACGGTCCAGGACGAGGACCAGCAGCAGGCTGAAGCCGACGAGACCGGAGACCGCGGCGATGAAGAGGATCTGGACCCTCAGCTTGCGCAGACCGTAAAGGAACGTGAGCGGGACCAGGACGACCGCACCGCCGAACGCCAGAGCCTGAAGCAGCGGGGGAAGTTCCTGGCGCGCCATGGTGATGCGGGCACGGCGCTGGGAGGCGACATCGTTGAGATGGCCGACGGCCTGCTCGTAGAAGACCTGCTCCGTCTGACTCTTCGGGTCGTACGTCTGCAGCACCCGGTACGCGGCCTGCAGGTGCACTTCGGTCGCTCCGTAGCTGGGGTTGCCCCCACGCATGCGGGGCCACTGGTCCTCGACGACCGCGTGGACGTAACCGCTCATGGCCGAATCGAGACCGGCGCGCACCGGCTGCGGGAACGCGGCGGCGTCACGGGCGATGAGCGCCGCGTCGGTGGCCTCGGAGGCGACGATGGTCTGGGTCTCCTCCAGCTGCGTCCACAACGTGACGATGACGAACGCGAGGATGATTCCGTAGATGGCGCCGAACATCCCCAGCGTCACACCGACCATGTCGTTGTGCTCTCCGCGGGCCAACGACGGATACCTGCGGCGCAGGAGCACACTGCCGGCAACGGACAACAGGACGGTCCCACCGACGGCGAAGAGGGAAAGGGTGAAGGTGCTGAAGTGGTTGAGCAGCCATAGCGACATGAGCGCCGAGTCTAGGCCGACCCAACCCACCCAAAATGGCGGTTTCAACAGCCACTTCGGGCACGCCGGAGGAAGTTCACACCGCCGAGTGAATGGGCTCCGCCCCGTCATGCCGAAGGCGGCGGGCGGCACCGCGCGGGCTCACAGGCCAGCGGCCACGTACGGACGAGGATCCCGCGAAGTGGCCGTCTTGCGGCGGCTACTGCTGCCGCTGTACCGAAGTGGGGCGGTGGGGTGCGGGGTGGAGCAGGCTGGTGTCCAGGGAGGCGAGGTCCGGGCGGCCGCAGAGGGCCATGGCGTTCTTGAGCTCGGAGCCCAGGACGGACAGGATCGCCTGAGCTCCCTGGGCGCCCGCGACGGCCATGCCCCACAGCACGGGCCGCCCCACCAGCACTGCGCGGGCGCCCAGCGCGAGGGCGACCAGGACGTCCGAGCCGCGGCGGATGCCTCCGTCGATGAGGACCTCACAGCGTCCGGCGACGGCATCCACCACCTCGGGGAGCGCGTCGAGGGCGGTGACCGAGCCGTCGAGCTGGCGGCCGCCGTGGTTGGACACCACGACGGCCGCGACTCCCGACTCGGCTGCGCGGGCGGAGTCTTCCGCGGTGAGTATGCCCTTGAGGACGATCGGAAGCCGGGTCACCGAGCGCAGCCAGGCCAGATCGTCCCAGGTGAAGGCGGGGTCGATGCGCCGGGCCATCAATGCGGCCAGCTCGGCCGAAGAGCCGTCGGCGGGCATGTCGGGGAAGTTGGCCGGTGCCAGCCCGGCGGGGAGGGCGAAGGCGTTGCGCAGATCCCGTACCCGGTGACCCCTGACGGGGGCGTCCACGGTGACGACGAGCGCCCGGTACCCGGCCGCTTCAGCCCTCTTGACCAGATCCTCGCTGACGCTGCGGTCCCGGAAGACGTACAACTGCATCCACAGCGGTCCCCGCGCCACGCGTGCGACGTCCTCGAGCCGCGTGGTCGCGAATGTGCTGACCACCATCAGCGTGCCCGTCTCTCCCGCCGCACGGGCACAGGCCGCCTCGGCTTCGGGCGTGACCAGCCCGTGGAAACCGGTCGGCGCGATGGCGACGGGCAGGGCTACGGGGGAGCCGAGCAGCGTGGTGCGCGTGTCGCAGTGGGAGACGTCGACGAGGATCCGCGGCCGCAGCCGGTAGCGCCGGTAGCCGGCCAGGCTCTCGCGCAGCGTCGTCTCATCCCCGCTGCCGCCGTCGATGTAGTCCCAGGCAGTGGCCTCGACCCGGGAACGTGCCGCTGCGTGGTAATCGTCCAGGGTGACCAGGCTCCGGCCGCAATCACCGGGCGAGTTGTCAGCGTTGTCCGTATCAGCCGCCACGGCCCTCACCTCACCAGGCCCGCCCACCGCGGGCAAGCCCGGTTCCGGCCACCTGCGCGTAGGCGAAGGCGAACAGGGGCGGTTGACCGGCCATCGAGGAGAAGCGACCCGGCCCCAAGCCGTCCGTCTGCTTTCGGCGGGCATCCGAACCTCGGCGGCATGGCGTCCCGACAGTACTGCCGGGCCACCCCGGGCGAGGCGTGAGGACCGCTCCCGCCCCTCGCCGGGTGCGCAAACCCACGGGGGCGTTGAGCGCGATGGGCCCGGCGAGCCGCCCCGCGTAGGGGGCGAGGGCGGCGAGCAGTGCCTGCATCGCGATCGCGTCGCCGCTTTGGGCCGAACGGACGAGGCGGACCACCCCCGCCACATTCATTCCCCCATCCGGGGGGTGAGGGAAGGGAGATCCGCTGCCCCGCTGCTCTCCGTACTGACCGGCGCCCTTGCTGCTCCCAGGGGTTGCGGCCTGGCGCAAGACAGGACCCGGCCGGGGGTGGTGACTACGGTTTCGGCCGGGTCCTGCGTTTGCGGGGGTACGCCTTGCGGCGTGGTCAGAGCTCTTCGTCGCGCATGTCGTCCTCGTCACGCCCGTGCCGCATGTCGTCACGCCCGTGCCGCTTGAGCTCTTCGGGGCTCTTCCCCCGGATGTTCTCCTGGCCGGCGCCGGGGTGGACGGGGTCCTGGCCGGGGCGGCTGATGCGCTCCTGCTCCTCGCGGCCCTTGCCCGGCTTCTGGCGCTTGTCCTGCATACCGCCCATGACGGCGACTCCTCTGTGACGTGTGGCTGGGGGATTCCCCGGGCCACGATGCCACCCAAAGTCACATATCGCATTATTTGCGTCACGATCACGGTGGGAGGGTGACGCCGACGCAAGGAGCGGGGGAGTCGGCGTGCGGCCGGGGCCCGCGCCGACGACGATGGACGACGTTCCCATCCTCTGCGGTTGTTAGGAGCAGGCCCATGCTGGAGCGCACGATGCGCAAGGACCGGACCGAGGTCACGTTCATCCTTCCCCTTGACACCCCGCCCGGTCCGGTCAGCGTGGTGGGTGACTTCAACGACTGGCAGCCCGGCGCCCACGCCTTCAAGCCCCGCAAGGACGGCAAGCGGGCCGTCACCGTCGAGCTGCCGGGCGAGAGCACGTTCGCGTTCCGCTACCTGGCGGCGGGGGACTACTGGTTCAACGACGAGAGCGCCGGTGACCAGGACGGGCACAACAGCCGCCTGCACACCTGATCCGGCCGCCGGCCGCCGGCCGCCGGGCGGCGGCCGTCCGTGCGCCTGCCCGGCCGGCCTTTGCGGAGCGGCCGGCTCGCGCCCATGTCCGGCCGGGACTGTGCTGCCATGTCGCGGCGGCCGCCTCGACCCGCAGCGACCGGTTCCCGTCCTGTCAGGGGTCGATGGGGTGGGCGAAGGAGGAGTCGGCGGCGTGCCCGTACACCGTGGTGCCGGCGGGAATGGCCACCCGGCACAGGTCGCGGATGTCCGGGAGCAAGCCTGGGCTGAGGCTGGGTAGCGGCTGGCGCTCATCCGCGCGGGGAGCGCGATGATCGGCCTCTTCGGCAGATTCTGCAGGCGGATCGGGGCTCGGGCGGCGGCTCGTGGCCGGCTCCCCGTTCACTCGGGCTCGCAGGGCGGGCTCACGGATGGTGAACACGCGTTCGGTCTGGGTGAGCTGGATCAGGCGTGCGACGGGGCGGCTGAGCACGGTCAGCACGAGGGTTCTACCGGTTTCGGTGGCGAGCCGATTCAGGTCCAGCAGGAGGTGCAAGCCGGAACTGTCGCAGAAGGTGACGGCGCTGAGGTCCAGGTCAAGGCCGGTGCGACTGGCCCTGAGGGCTGTGACCAGGTCTTCGCGCAGACCGCGTGCGTCCTCCAGGTCGATCTCTCCGCACAGCCGGGCCACCACCCGTTGCGGGGTGGCTTCGAAGTCCGCGGTGACGCCTGGGGCCAGGGGCAGGGTGCTGTGGAGGCTGTCCGCAGGTATGGCGGGCTGGCGGGCGAAGTGACCGGTCATGGCGCTTCTCCCTTTCAGTGCTACCCAGGGTGGTCCCCGCGGGGAAGGGGCGAAGCGGCCGTCCCTTCTGGCGGGGCGAGGTTGGCCAGGAGTTCCAGGAGATTCTCGATCTTGTGGTGGCCCTCGGCCGGGTGGCGGAAGGCCGTACCGGGGGTGACCTGGTAGCGGTTGCGGCGGCCGTGGCGTTCCCGGGTGAGGTAGCCGGCGCTCTCCAGGTCGGTCACGATGGCCCGGGCGGCACGTTCGGTCACCTGGCAGGCGGCGGCGAGGTCCCGCAGCCGGATCTGCGGATCGCGCTGGATCATGGCGAGGATCCGGGCGTGGTGGGTGACGAACGTCCAGCTGGTTCGAGGCTCGACTCGTTCCATGCCCGAAATTATAGGATTCGCGATTCCGGTTTCGCCAGACCCAAATGCGAAGCCCTCCAGCCGTCCGGGTAAAGCGGGGCCCCTGGGCTCCGGATCAAGCACTCGGGCGGGAAGCAGGGTGCGGGAAGAGGTGCAGCCGCCACAGGGCGGACGATCGGCCGGCACGGTGCGGGAGGCGGGGCCGGTCCCGCACGTCCCGGCCGGCGGTCCTCACCGCACGCCTCACCGGGTCAGCCGTCGCTGCTCTTGGCCTCCGTCGAGCGGCCCGGGGATTCACGTGGCCTTCGGTGATCCGTCACCCC
Source organism: Streptomyces sp. NPDC029216 (assembly GCF_040648015.1). Taxonomy (NCBI): domain Bacteria; kingdom Bacillati; phylum Actinomycetota; class Actinomycetes; order Kitasatosporales; family Streptomycetaceae; genus Streptomyces; species Streptomyces sp. NPDC029216. The sequence continues at coordinate 23,190 of NZ_JBEZWL010000038.1, forward strand.
GGTGGAGGTGCCTCAGCGGGCACCTCGACGGCGCGCGATCCGGTCGGACCCGCTCTCCGGCCGTGCCTCCGGGCCGTTGGCGGGTCCGGTCACTAGCCTGGGCCCATGACTCCCGCGTCCCACCCTGTGCCGGACCGGTACACCGTCGTTCTCCGCCCCGGCCCGCCCGGCGTCCAGGATGCCAAGGGCCACGACGCGGTCCTGCGCACCGCCCGGGTCGAAGCGACCGGCACCACCGGTGTCTCCGGCTACCCGTGCTACGAGGGAGGGGGAGTCCGGGCGGAGATCGACCCCGAGAGCAGGGCCGTCGAGGCGGTCACCGTGGACGGTGGGGAGCTCCCGTACGGCTGGATCGCCCAACTGGCCGACGACGACCCCGGTCGCCGGCGGACCTGACCTGCAGTCTGACGTGGTCCCGCCGACCATACGTATCGGCGCCGGCAAGGCGTCGGTGTGGAAAGCGGGCGCGCGCGGGGACCCGGTCGAGCATCGCGCCGGCGATGTCGGCCAGTCGACGCACACCGGCGGGGGCCGGAACGGCGGGCAGGTGCGCCAGCAGCTCGGAAACGAGAGCGAGGGCCGCAGTGCCGTCACGCAGGGCGCCGCAGTCGGGAGCGGTGTTCAGCGGTCCGGCCGCGTGGCGGTCGCCCCAGACGCGCACGGCGGGCGGGTCCTCCGCCTGGAGCACCGGCAGGACGAGCGCGACGGCCCCATGCGCCGACGGCCCGTCCAGGCGCGGATTCGTGGAGACGACGTACTTCGGCATCACCTGGCAGGCGGCGAAGTCGTCCAGGTCGGGCTATACCGGGCAGAACGCCTCGTAGCTCTGACTGCCGATCACGGAGAAGCTCACCGGTCCTCGCGAGGCTCGGCTCCGTACATCTCGTGTCCAGCCTCGACGCGGCGCCCGACGGTTCCGTGACATGAGACACAGGGTGCACGGCGCTCCAGCAGGCGTGTGGAGATCGACCAGGCGCGTACATTTCCTCATTTGTCCTTGTTTGCCGCAGACATATCGCACTCCGCCAGAAACGGAATTGTCGACTCTCGTTTGCTTGTGCCCAACGCGGCTGATGGGAGCCGATTCCGGCGGTGCGTCAGCTTCGCTCCGATGCGGTGGAACGATGCCATGCACGATCTTGCGGCCCTTTCAAGCCCTGGCGCGGAATCCCCGCGTCGCGCCCGCGCTCGGGCTTGCCATCCCTCTCCGGGGCTTTTCAGAATGACCACTCCTCCGGCGCCCTCGCGGTTCTGGCGCCGGGAGCTTCGCGATCACCGAGTGAGGTCACGCATGAGGAAGCACCGTAAGAAGACGCACTACAGGAAAATAGCCGTCGCCGTCGGCGCGCTGGCCATCGTGGGCGTTCCCACCGCCGCCATGGCCTGCCTGGACCCCCAGGAGACCGGTCCCGCACGCACTGCCGCCGCCGCATGGCAGGACCCCTCCCTCGACGGCCCGCAGGCGGAAGCTCCGGTCCAGACCGGTCCCGCCCCCGCGCTCCCCGAAGCCGTGCCGCCGGCACCCGTGGAGCCCGTCGCCGAGCCGTCGGCAGACCCGTCGGCCGACCAGGTAGTCGAGGCCGCGCCGCCCGCGGCCCCCCAGCCGGCAGCGCCCCCGGCCGAGCCGTCGGCCGCTCCCTCGGCCCCGCAGGCCTCCGGGGCGACGGCCGACGCCCAGGCCAAGGTCCTCGCGCTGGTCAACCAGGAGCGCGCCGCCGCCGGGTGCCCCGCCCTCACCGTGAACGCGAAGCTCACGCAGGCCGCCCAGGACCACAGCGCCGACATGGCCGCCCACGCCACCATGTCCCACACCGGCTCCGACGGCTCCGACCCGGGCCAGCGCATCACCCGTGCCGGATACCAGTGGCAGACGTACGGCGAGAACGTCGCCTACGGCTACAGCACCCCCGAACAGGTCATGGAGGGCTGGATGAACAGCCCGGGCCACCGGCGGAACATCCTCGACTGCTCCTACCGGGAGATCGGCATCGGCCTGGCCCAGCCGGGCCAGTACTGGACGCAGGACTTCGGCGCGACGCGCTGACCCGTCGGGCGCGGGGCCGGCGGGTCCGGGACGGATCCCGGACGCCGCCCGCCCTCGGCCCGCGGCCCCCGGAGCCTGTCCTACGCCCCGTAGTGCTTCTTGATCAGCTCGTACGAGCGGACGCGCTCGCGCAGGCCGTAGACGGGCGTCGTCAGCATCAGCTCGTCCGCTCCCGTCTCCCCGGCCAGTTCCCGGAGCCGGCGGACGACGACCTCGGGCGTCCCGACCGCCTGCTGTGCGCGGAAGCTCGCCAGGGCCGCCCGCTCCGGTTCCGTGAACGGGTGCGCGGCCGCCTCCTCGGGCGTCGGGAAGGGGATCTCGCTGATCCCCTTGAGGAGCCCGGCCTTGACGACGTCCATCGGCCCGATGAGCCGCTGGGCCTCCTCTTCCGTCTCCGCACACACCGTCTCCACGCACAGCAGCACCCGCGGCTGCCCGCACCAGCGCGACGGGGTGAACTCCGCCCGGTAACGTTCCAGGACCGCACGGGTGTTCTCGGGCCGGATGTGGTGCGCGACGGCGACCGGCAGGCCGAGTTCGGCGGCGAGGCCGGCCCCGGCGGTGCTGGAGGCCAGCAGCCAGGGCTGCGGCAGCGGGCCGAGCGCGACCTCGTCGACCAGGAACGACAGGATCGCGGCCACGTCGTCGCGGTACTCCGCATCCGTCGTCGGCCCGGCTCCGCGGCGCAGTGCCCGCGCGGTGGCCTCGTCGAAGGTCCCGGGGCCGCGGCCGATGCCCAGGTCGATGCGGTCCGGGTGCAGGGCGGCCAGCGTTCCGAACTGCTCCGCCAGGGTGATGGGCGCGTGGTTGGGCGCCAGCACCCCGCCGGAACCGAGACGGATGGCCGAGGTGGAGGCGGCGGCGTGCGCGCTGAGCACGACCGGAGGGAAGGCGCCGATCGCGGGGGAGTGGTGGTGCTCGGCGTACCAGATCCGGTGGTATCCGAGCCGCTCCAGCTCCTGGGCGAAGGCCGTGGTGTCCCGCAGGGTGTCCAGGGCACGGGTGCCCGTCTGGACCATCGCGACTTCGAGTGCGGAAAGAGGTATGTCGACCATCCGGTCAGCATAGGGATCACGCGTGGGGCGACGACCACGGTGATCCTTTTCGCGCCACGCGGCGAGCCCGGCGTGCTGCGCAATGAACCGGACGCCGCAAGGAGTCGTGCCGCGCGTGCCCGCGCAGATTGACGCGATCGCGACGGGCACACCGACGTCCTGTCAGCCGGTCTTCAGGAGGTCGTCGACGGCGGTCTTGGAGAGTTCGGCCCTCACCAGGGCGGCGGCCAGCCGCGGCAGGTTTTCGGCGTCCACGAGGCGCGCGAGGCCCTCGGGCGAGGACGGGAGGCCGAGCTCGGCGGCGGCCGCACGCGCGCGGTCGTCGAAGGAGGGGCGCAGCTCGGGCCACACGGCCTGGGCCTCACGGCAGAAGATGTCCGCTCCCACCGGCCCGATCCGCGGGACCTCCTGCAGGAGCTCTCGGATCCGGTCGGGGTCGCCGTCGGCCGCGTCGCGGAGCCGGCGCAGGTCTCCGCGGTACCGGTCGAGGACGAGCTCCGCCCCGTCGCCCAGCGCGGTGGCCGTGCTCTCGTCGTAGCGGCGGTAGTGGGCGCGGCCGAGCGCGTCCACCCGGTCCTGCCAGGACGCCTCGGCCATCGCCCGCGGTGTGCGCATCCCGGCCGCGAACAGCTCGCGGGCCGCGGCCACCGCGATGTCGGCCTTGATGCGTACCGAGAAGAGCACGCAGAGGGTGAGCAGCTGGTACAGGGGCGCGGGCGTGTTCCGCAGCCTGATGCCGGCTTCCTCGGCGTGCGTCCGCCCGTAGGCGTCCATCAGCCGTCGTACGGTCGTGCGCCGTCGCTGCGTCATGGCGACGGGTTCCCTTCGTCGCGGATCAGTGCGGTGAGGAGGCTGCGGGGGTTTCGGAGGGAGCGGGGCCGAGGCGGGTCCTGCCACGGGTCGTTCCCGAGCAGGCCCTCGACGGTGGCGAGGGTCCAGCGGCGGGCCGTGAGGTCCGGGTCGTCGAGTTCACTCCAGGCCAGCGGGGCCGCGACGGGGGCGCCGGGGCGGGCGCGGACGGCGTAGGGGGCGACGGCGGTCTGGGCGTAGGCGTTGCGCCCGATGTCGAGGTAGAGCCGGCCGCGACGGGCCTTCTTCCGGGCCTCGGTGGTGAAGCGGTCGGGGTGGCGGGCGGCCAGGACGTCGGCGACACCGCGCGCGAAGTCCCGTACGTCGTCGAAGGGCGTACGGCGGTCGAGGGCCACCACGACGTGCAGGCCGCGGGAGCCCGTGGCCATGAGCAGGGACGGCAGTTCCAGCTCGTCCAGCAGCTGGTGGAGGCCGAGCGCGGCCTCCCGCACCGGGGTGAAGTCCTCGCCCGCCGGATCGAGGTCGAACACCAGCCGGTCCGGGTGGCCGGGCCGGTCGGCCTTGGACAGGAAGCGGTGCGGGGTGGTGCACGCCTGGTCGGCCAGGTAGAGGAGGGTGGCGGTGTCGTCGCAGATCACGTAGGTGACGGTGCCGCCTTCCTTGGGCAGCTCGGCACGGTGGATCCAGTCCGGGAAGTGGTCCGGGACGTCCTTCTGCATGAAGGCCGGGCCGTCGGTCCCGTCGGGATGCCGTTCCAGCATGAGGGGCCGTCCGCGCAGATGGGGCAGCATGCGCCGGGCGACCGTGCGGTAGTAGCCGGCGAGGTCGTCCTTGGTGATGCCGTCACCGGGGAAGAGGACCTTGTCCGGGCGGCTGATCTCGACGACGTGGCGGCCGGTCCCGGGGCGGGTCAAGGGTGGTCACCCCGCCCCGGGCGTGCGGCGGCCGCGACCTGGTGCAGGGTCCGGCCGGTACGGACCGACCGTGCCCGCCGGGGGTCGGGCGTACCGGTGGTGGAGGCGCGCTCGTCGGCGTGCTTGACCAGCAGCCAGGCCTCCTTACCGCCGTCCTCCGTGTCACGTATCCGGGTGAGCGAGTAGCCGCCGTGCAGCTTGCGGCCGTCGAGCCGGAAGGAGGCGTGGCCCCGCTCCAGGCCTTCGGTGAGGGGGATCTCGTGGCCGTCGCGGTCGGAGGTGGCGTTGCGGTACGTTCCCTGGTCCCAGACGATCACCGTGCCGCCGCCGTACTCGCCTTCCGGAATCGTGCCCTCGAAGTCGCGGTACTCCAGCGGATGGTCCTCGGTCGGTGTCGCGAAGCGCTTGTCGTGCGGGTCGTTCGAGGGCCCTTTGGGCACGGCGAAGGATTTGAGCACGCTGTCCGCTTCCAGCCGGAAATCGAAGTGCATGCTGCTGGCGTCGTGGATCTGCACGACGTACGAGGGCCGCTCGCCGGACGCCTCTTCGAGCCGGCCCTGGGGCTCGGCCGTCCTGGAGAAGTCACGTCGCCGGTGGTAGCGGTCCAGCGGCCTCCTGGCCGTCATCGCATCCTCCTCACGCCGTCGGGCAAGGCACCCCACCGAGGCGGCTACCCCGCTTCGCGGCCCTCATCCACGGAGCCCTGGCTGCGGATCGTGAGCAGCGGATACCAGCCTGTATCCATGGCGCGGAGCAGCCGAGCAGGAGGGCTCCGCAACGGTCGGCGGCCCGTCTCTGATCACGCAGGGCCGGGCCGTCGCGTGCCTGCAAACCCTGCGAATCATGGTCCTTGGCTCTGCCGACGGATGCGGCGGCCCGTGCCGAGGTGGCTCGCCAGGCTGGTGCGGTCCCGTCCGGCGTGGTGCCCCGGCAGTCGGGCGCCGGCGCCCGGACGGAGGCCTGGTGAGCCTGTGCGACGATTCGTCGCCCGGTAGGAAGCCGCAAGGGGGCAGGGCTGATGGAGTACGTCGATCTCGATGCGCAGGTCGGCGACCTGTCAGGGGTGCTGGACCCGTCTCGCTACCTGGAGCATCTGCCCTCGATCTCCGGTGATCTGCCACCGGGGGCCCGGTCCTTCGACCATCCGACGCGGTCCGCCGCGCCACCCGAGGCGCCTGGGGGGTCAGGAGAAGGAGCGGGGCCCGGGAGAGGCGGCCGACCGCCCACCGCATTGGCCCCAGGGTGTAAACCCGTGGGCCGATGTTGCCCGGGAGGGGCACGTGACAGGGTTCCCCTGTGCCCACGGACTGGCCGTTGCGGCACGGTTGACGATTGGGGGAGGGCCCTTGATCACCACACCGTTCATCAGCCGGAAGGGCATGACGCGCCGCAGCATGCTGGGAGCCGCACTGGCCGCCGGGGCCGCCGTGCCGCTTGCCGCCGTTGCCGGCCCCGCGTGGGCCGACCCGGCCGACCCGGCCGTCGCCGCGGCGCGGCTCATGCTGCCCGTGCCCACCGGGCCGTATCCGGTGGGCACCGTTCAGCTGCACCTCGTTGACCGGTCGCGTCCGGACGACATCGCGGGCCCGGGGCACTTCCGCGAGCTGATGGCCACCGTCTGGTACCCCGCCCAGGACGTCGAGCGGTACCCGGTGGCGCCCTGGATGCCCGCCGGCGCACTTCAGGCGTTCCTCGCCGACGTCGGGTTCAGTGATCTGGTCCCTCTGGGGCCGCTCACCGCCGGCCACGTTGGTGCTCCGGTCCGGCGAACGGGACGTCGGCTGCCTGTCGTCGTGTTCTCCCACGGCGCGCACAGCCACCAGGGCGACCACACCGTCATGGTCCAGGAGCTCGCCAGCCATGGGTACGCGGTGGTGACGGTGGCTCACCAGTACGATGCGTACACCGAGTTCCCCGACGGCAGGATCGCCGTCCCGCTGCGCGACAGGCAGGCGCCGACGCTGCCCGGAGACTTTGCGACTGACCTGCGCTTCGTTCTCGACTGCGTCGAGCAGCTCGCAGCCGGGTGCAATCCTGACGTCGACCACCGGGAGCTGCCGGCCGGGCTGCTCGGCTCCCTCGACCCGCGGCGCATGGGCGCGTTCGGCTGGTCCAAGGGCGGGACAGCCACCGCCTGCGCCATGCTCGCGGACGAGCGCATCCGGGCCGGGCTCAGCCTCGACGCCCCGATGCAGATGAACCCGCCACTGGCAGGCGATTTGGACCGGCCCTTCATGATGATGTCCGCCGTGTTCACCCGGGCCACGGATCCCGAGGCCGCCGCATTCTGGTCGCACCTGCGCGGCTGGCGGCTGAACATTGCGGCCCAGGGCGCCGTCCACGTCTCGTACGGCGACAACGAGGCGCTGTTCCCACAGGTGGCGAAACTGTACGGATGGAGCCGGCAGCAGCTCCAGGACGTGATCGGCACCCTCGATCCCGACCAGGCGGTGAAGATCCAGCAGGCGTTCCCGCTCGCGTTCTTCGACGAGCACCTGCGCCACCACCGTGGGCACCTACTCGATGGACCGTCCCCGGCCTTCCCGGCAGTGACGTTCCTCCCCTGAGTGGCCAGGGGACCGGCACTGGTGTGAACGGGGGGCGGCGGTTGGTCGTCAGTGGGTACGGCCGGGGCGCGGTGCCTCTGGAATAGGGAGCCGAGCGGTTCTTCCTGCCGGCCCCGACCAGAAAGTGTTGGACATCCAGCCAGGGGAGGTCAGCCGGCCGGCTGCGGCTCGGGTGCACGAGTGAGGGCGCGGATGGCGGTGTTCTGGGAGTAGGCGAGCAGGCCGACGGTGGTCGCCGCCATGAAGAGGGCGAAGAGCACGTGGCCGAAGGTGGTGGTGACGGCCAGGCCCAGGCCGTTGAGCACGAAGTGGCTGCCGATCCGCAGGGCGATCAACCCGAGGGCGATCTTGCGGGTCTCCTTGCCGCGCCACAGCGCCTTGGCGAGCTTGATCCGGCGGCGCATCAGGGTCAGGGAGATACCGATGTTCACGACCAGGAGCACCACCAGCACCGGCCAGGCCCCGGGGAACGCCTTGAGGATGTCGAACGCGGCCGCCAGCACTCCCTCGAAGGCGAAGAACCAGACCGGCAGCCGGTAATCGGCGGGCGCGAGGTCGGTGTGGCTGATCGCTTCGTCCGTGCCGGTCTTCCTGGTGAGCATCTTCATGTTTCCCCCGAGGTCGTGGTGTTGACCATCACCTTGCCCGAGGGGGCCGCGGCTGCGGCAGGGCTGTGGATCACCCATGCGACATGACAACTGTCATATGGACGCCGGCCGCAGCGGTGGACTGGAACGTGGCGGTCGATTCCGCCTCCGCTCCCGCCCACCAGCACGCGGCCGACGCCGGACACACTCCTCGCCTCCTGCCGAAAGGGGGGAAGCGGCAGGGGTGGTTCCCCCCCCCCATCAGCCCGACTCTGTCAGGGATCGCGGAGCCCCCGGTGCGACAGCGTGATCAGCGGGCATGCTCGGGGCTGTACTGCAGTCCGCGTGCAGCTGTCGAGGTGCCCGTCGTCGCTCGGCTCACTCGGCCAGCCGGTCCCACAAGGAGCATCCGTGTGCGGAGTACACGTCGACGGGGCGGATCCCGCCCGGCCCCGGAGCCAGCGACTGCACTGACGGCCCGAGAGGAGGTGACGACGGGCGGAGCCTGGGCCAGCGCGGCGCGTCGGCGGTGTTCGGATTGCCGGTGCGCGCGAAGTTCGTCCAGTAGCCGACCATCCGGTCCGACAGAGAGGACTGTTCGTCGGTCAGCGGTCGTTCGATGGGGAGGGAGGGGAACAGGAACGGCATCTCGAAGCCGTGCGCCGCGCCGTAAAGGAAGCCCGGATTCGCGGGCAGGCCGGCGAGGACGGGAGCGTCCGGGTCATTGAACTCGTAGGCGTAGAGCGGCAGGCCCGGAGCGTGTGCGGCGATGGCCCGGCCGGCTGCCAGCGTGGTGCACGTGAACGACCGGTCGGTGAGCACCGCAGCCCACGCCAGCGCGGGAGAGCCATGCCGTGCCGCCGGGTACCGTGCCTCGACGGCCGCGGCCGCGGGCCCGAAGGCGTCCGCCAGACGGGCGCGATAGTCGCTCTCGGTGCGTATGGGGAACGCGGCGAGCGAGAGGCCCACGAACATCCGCATCTCATCGTGGTTGGTGCCCAGCAAGACCGGCACGCGGTGGAAGCGTCCCGACGCCAACGCCTCGTCCGGTGCGACCGGCAGCAGTTCGTTGCCGTAGGCGGGCCGGTTGAAGGACTGCATCAGCTGCGCGGTGGCGAGACGTTCGGTGCTCTGCCCGCGCAGGCACGCGAGCACCTCGTCCCCGCCACCCGCCGTGCAGCCCAGTTGCCGGGCGGCCTCCGCGCCGGCCGTCCGGACGTCGGTCTGCGAGGCGAACGGCTCGTAAGCCGGTGCTCCGGGGGCGAGGGCGCCGCGCGGGAAGGACGTGAGGCAGGAACCGCTCTGGAGGATGGCGCGCTGGAAAAGCCCCGCGGCCGTCGGGGAGGTGAGGTGCGCGCAGATACCGAGGGCACCTGCGGACTCCCCGAACAGCGTGACCCCGCCCGGATCGCCGCCGAAACGTTCGGCGTTGGCCTGCACCCAGCGCAGGGCGGCCTGCTGGTCTGCCAGGCCGAACGGCGGGGCGGCGCCCAGCCCTGCGTGCCCGAAGTAGCCGAAGATCCCCAGCCGGTAGTTGACCGTGACGACGACGGCGTCACCCTGAACCGCCAGGCGTTCCGCACCGTAATCGCTGCCGGAACCGCCCAGGAACGCGCCGCCGTGCATCCACACCAGCACGGGCCGCTTCTTCCCGGACGGCTTCGTCGTCGGCACCGTGACGTTGAGGTAGAGGCAGTCCTCCGAGCCGACGACAGCGCCCGCGTCCGCGCCCGTCCCCGGTGTCGGCATCTGCACACAGCGCTGGGCCGGCTTCGTCGCGTCGCGGACGCCCTGCCATGCGGCGGCGGGCACGGGAGCCTGCCAGCGCAGCGGTCCGGTCGGCGGCGCGGCGTAGGGAAGGCCGCCGAAGGTGGCGTACGCGCCGTGCGATATACCGCGTACCAGGCCCTGTTCGGTCCGGACGACGGTACCGCCCTGCCCCGCGGAGTCAGGGGCGCCAGGGCGTGCGACGGCGGGTGTGGTGGTGGCCGTGAGGAGTGCCGCCGTGCACAGCAAGGGGAGGAGCACCACGCGGAGTGCGGCTCTCCGGCCGGGACGCGGTGCTGTCGTGGTCGGGGACATGCACACCAACCGTTCTTGGGTCGGGGACGGCACGGGACGAGGCCGTCCCGGCCGTACGAGGACGTACGCGGGCACACCGGTCAGGCCGGCCGCGTACATGGTCTGAGCTGCGGCATCGGAGCGGGCCGACGCCGTCGGTGATAAATACGCTAGGACCTCCCGCGCGCTGGAGGTTCAAGAGTTGTGACGCAAGACACATGGAGCATCGGTGAGCTCGCGGCCGGAACGGGCCTGCCCGTCAAGACCGTCCGCTACTACTCCGACAGCGGCCTGCTGCCCGTGGCCGCCCGCAGCAGCGGTGGCCATCGGCGCTACGGCCCCGAGGCGTGGGAGCGGATCCGGCTCATCAGACGGCTGCGGGCGCTGGACACCCCGATCGCGACCATCACCCAAGTGGTCACGGGTGAGCGCACCCTCGACGAACTGGTTTCCTCCGAGCTCGGAGCAGTACAGGAACGCCTGACCGAACTACGGTGGCGCGAGGCGACGCTCAAGGCCCTGGACGACTGCGCGGGGGAGGAGCGACTGCGGCGGCTGGAGATACTCTCGCGCGTCCAGCGGCTTCCGGAGGCGCAGCGCACCCTCACCGACCACTGGTACCGGGAGCTGTCCGCGGCCATGCCCAAACGCCGACTCGACATCATGACCGCCATGTTGGCCCCCGCCCCGCCCCAGGACCCCGTCCCCGCCACGGCCCTGGCCTACGCCGAGATGCACCTGCTCATCGCCACGCCCAGCTTCACCCGCTGGACCCAGGACCACGACGAAGAGATGAGGGACGGCCCGGCCTTCTACGCGGAGATCGACGAAGCCGCGGCCCTGACGGCTGCCGCCCTCGCCCAGGGGCTGCCGCCCGGGGCGGGGCCGGCGGTGGACGCGTTCGTGTCGGCCCACGGCCGGGCCCGCCGGGAGTCGGACACCCCTGCCTTCCGCGCCCACCTGCACGGGCTGGTGTCGCGGTCGTCGGCTTTCGACCCCCGCCTGGAGCGGTACTGGTCCCTGGTCGGCACCGTCACGGGCGGCCGCGTCCTGAACATGACGGTGGCTCACCGATGGCTGACCGACGGCCTGTCGCTCTCGATCACCGGCACCGCCCCTGGCACCCCGCCCTCACACAAGGCCCAACAGCAGTTGCTGAGCATGTGACGTCGGCTCGGATGCCCGTTGGTGTGTGCATGGGTGGCGTGGTGGCAGAGGCCCGCTGTTACAGCTGCTGCTGGGTGAGTGCTTGCAGGTTGTGCCATGAGTGTCCACAGGCGTTCTTGCAGTGGGTCTGTCTGCGGCGGGTGTCGGCGACGGCGAACACGGAGACGAGGACGCGGAACGCTGTGACGTGTTCGCCGGCGGGAAGGCCGGAGAATCCGTAGCGGGGTGGGTCCATGCAGATCATCACTGAGGGGTTCGCGGTGGGCTTCACCCCGGCCCGTGCCACGCCGGCGCGGCCGTCTGCGGCCGTGATGTGCGCCTGCATCGCGTACTTGGCCACCTCCTGTAGCGCCTTCTTCCGCTGCCGCAGGGACAGGCCGGAGAACCAGGTCGTTCCGCTGTCCAGCGTGCGGAGTTCTTGGGCGATCTCGTTGACGATCCGCTCGGTCTCACCTCTGAGGGCGCGGTCGTCATCATGGTTCGTCTCTGTCATCTTCTGATGATGGCAGGGTGCCGTTTCGGGCCGTAGCGGCGGTCATGGGGCCGCCCACTCCTGTGTGTGGCCGGTCGGCCGGGGTCTGATGGGTATGGAATACCGCCAGATGCAAACTGCCCTGGGTGAATGCGAGCCGCCGAGGACGGCGTTGAACCGTCTCCGAAACTCGCACTCCGCCCGTCTGCTGACCGACCTCGCGCCCGTCGGCCAGCCGTTGACCCACGAGGTCCTGGACACCACGGCCCAAGCCTCCGGCCGGTGCCTCTCTCCGCACCACCCGGGTCACCTACCAGGCCTTGCCCGACCGCGACGAGCTCACCGCCCGCACCGAACGCCACCCCACCCGCACCGCGGCCCGCCACCGCCCTCTCCGCCGACGCCTGACGACATTCAACGGCGACCGAGCCGTCATGCCGGACTGCGTCCCCATCCGCCTTCCCAGACCGCTGGCCACCCTGCTGACCGAACTCGCCGGCCGGACCCTCTGGCTGGGCAGCAAACTCACCCAGCCGCCCCGGCCAGCACCTCTCCGCCACCGTGCTGGCCCACCGGCTTAGCGCGCACGACATTCCCATCCGGCCAGCCTGCAACACCGTTCTCACCCAACTCGCCCAAGACCTCCCGCCAGAGCCTGGCAACCCGGATCACCTTGCGCCATCGCTGGGGCAGGCACCGAACCTGTCCAGCGGCGGGCGGTGTCCGGGATGGTGCGCCGGGCGGGCTGCGGCCCCTGCGCTGCCCCGCTCAAGACGGTCCCGGGGCGCTTCCTGCCCGCGGTCCGCGTCATGTGTCACGTGTCATGCCTCCGGTCGTCGGCCAGACCGCCGGCCAGGGCGGCGCGGTGCGAGCCATGGCTGGGTCCCCGGTCGCCGGACCTGGCCGGATCTGCGGTTCTCACGTACACCCGGCGCTACGCCGAGCGCCAGGAACGCGCATGCGGGAGCCATCGTGACGCCCGCGCTCACCACGGCCGTGGTGGCCGGAGTCGCGAAGGTGAGGCTGGCCGCGGCCGCGGCGGTGACCAGCGCGACGACGGCACCGTACGCGGCGACGGTGAGGCGGATCAGGCGTAGCCGCTCCGCCTCCGGCCGTCGGGTACGGCTCAGAAGCCAGGCCAGGGTGTGCGACAGCCAGAATGCCGCTGCGGGCGTGCCTTGGTCGTCCCGCGGCGGAAGGCGCCGCCGCTACTCCGCGGGGAGTAGCCGCACCGGGGTGTCTCCCCAGCGCGGCGGATACGGACGGCGCAGGGCGGCGCGGGTCAGGCGAGATCCGGAAGGGACGGCCTGGCGGCCGGAGCACCCGAGGGCCGCCGCTCCCGGGCCGCCCGCTCCTCGGCATCCGCCAGCCAGAACCAAACCAGCGGGAAGACCAGCTCGATCACGGCCAGTGCCACCTGGAACCCGTGCGGCCACCCGTGCACCGCCAGTGACAGCAACCGCCCCACGCCGCCCAGCAGGAACACCGCCGCGAGCCACCGCACCACCTGCGCCGGGACGGGGTCCTGCCGGGCCGCCCACAGCCAGGCCAGCCCGTACCCGGCGAAGATCGCGCCGAAGAACCGGCCCAGGCTGTCCATCGTGGGGCCGGCGTCGGCCTCGCCCGGAATCGCGGCATTGCCGCCGATCACGTGGAACAGCCCGATCGCCGTGCAGGCGAGGCCCATTGCCCATGCGAACACCCGGAGTGCCTTGGCCATGACTCCACCCCACTTAGTTGACGTGTGTCTACTTAGCTTGAGGGTAGCCCTCTTTGGTAGACGTGTGTCAAGTAGTAATCTGGGTGCGTGCCGCCCCGCCGACGCCTGACCCCTGCCGACCGCCGTGCCCAACTGCTCGCCGTCGGCGCTCAGCTCTTCTCCGCCGCCCCCTACGACGACGTGCTGATGGAAGACGTCGCCCGGCAGGCCGGCGTGTCCCGCGCCCTGCTCTACCAGCACTTCCCGAGCAAGCACGCCCTCTTCGCGGCGGTCTACCAGCAGGCGGCCGACCGACTGCTGGAGGCGACCACGTTCGACCCCAGTGCCACGCTCGTCGAGCAGCTCACCCAGGGCCTGGACGCCCACCTCGACTACTTCATCGCGAACCGCCACGCAGTCCTGGCCGCGAACCGGGTGCTGGCGGGCGACCCTGTCATCCAGACGATCATGACGGACGAACTCGACGCCCTGCGCTCACGCCTGCTCGGCGTCCTCCCACTCGCCGACGAACGCACGCACGCCGCCGTCTCCGCGGCACTGAAGGCCTGGCTCGTGTTCGTCCAGGTGCTGTGCGTGGACTGGCTCACCCGCGAGACCTGCACCCGCACCGAGCTACGGGACACCTGCATCGGCGCGGCGGTCGGCGCCTTGCGCCCCTTGCTGTCCAAGGACCCCGCCCCCAACTGGCCACCCGCCCCACCCGCCTGAACCGGCCAAACCGGCGGGCCAAGTAATCCACGACGAGGGGACCTTCTACCTCGGCGATTGCGGCGGTACGGGTGGCGCCGCGACAGCCGCTGGCGCCCCCCGCCCAAGCCGCTCAGCCGACCTGCTGGCTCCTCCCGCCCACCCCCGCCCCGGGCGATTGGGCGGGAGCTGCGGCTCGACCGCTGGGTGGCCGATGCGGAGCCTCCGCCGGCTCGTCTGTCCGACTCTGTCGTGCACATTGACTCGGGCGTCGACGGGCGCTGGTCGGCTCCCGCGAACGAGGAGACCCTCGAGTGGGTAACCGCTCGCGTCGTGACCGCAGCAGTGCCCGCCTAAGCTTGCCGTTTAACCTCGCCGCGAGATGAGTTGGGCGAGCGACTCTGTGGGCCGGCAGAGCCATGCGAGAAGAGGGCTGGTGACCACGAACCAGTGGACACTGATTCGGCCCTGCTGCTTGTCCAGGATCGGTGGGACGTTATCCCGGTAGACGTAACGGAGGTATCTGCGACGGACCGGAGCTCCGGCAATCAGCAGCACTGGTGAGGCGACAAGGATGGCCACGGGGACCAGGGCTCTCGTGGCGGTGAGCTTCGCCTTCTCCTCGTATCGCATGTGCTCAGTGTGCTGATGCTCGATGTCGCTTGTCAGCTTGTCCTGCGGGGTTTGGTGCCGACGTTGTGGTGTGCGGGTCGGGTGTAGGTCTCGCCGGTAGCAAGAACTCGTCCGACGTCGTAGCGGGTGGCTGGCTGCCTGTTCTTTGATCCGAGTGGCCGGCCGGGGCCGGGCCGAGTGGGTTTCGGTGCACGGGCTGGCGTGCCCGTCTTCACGTGCAGGTTCCTGAACCCGCGCCGGACGCGGGCAGGTGTGAGTCTGTTCGGTTCCGCCGCCCGCTCCCAGGGCCGGCGGAGATCCTGTGCGAGCGGGCAGGACGATGAATCCGGTGGCCGCGTGAGTTCTTGCCGACGGTTCCAGCGGCCTTCACGCTCTGGGGCTCGATGACCGTGGTGACGGCACGAGGCCTTTTGCCCATGTCACGGCGGATCCGTCCGCGCAGGTGGTCGCGGATCTGACCAATGAGCCAGCCGCGGTCCAGCGGGCCATGAACCCCCAGACCGTGCGCCATGGCGGTTAGCCGGCGGGCAGGGCTTTCCCCTTGCAGCCTGTATCGACGACGTAGCGTGCCAGGGTCTTCTCACGCCACGCCAGATACCAGCTAGCGAAGGTCATCGGCGCACCAGTGTCGTCGAGAAGCGGCTTCAGGTCTTCGTCATCCACCCTGCTGTCGGACCACATTCGCCCACGCTCCGGGCCGCTGATGATCAGCCACTCGCGGGCGGCGCAGCCCAGCGTTGAGATCACGATGGCACCGACAGTGCGGTCCTCTGACCACATCACTGGTTCCCTGCGCTTTTCCCATGCCTCAATGGCGTCCTCGATCCCCTCGAAGTCCTCCTCTTGAGGTCGCTCCTCGCCCGACCATGCAGCTGACAGGAGCCGGCTGTTACGTTCGGAACGCATGTGGCGGCCGGGGCTACCAGGACGAACTCGAGCAAGCCCTGGCCGGCGGCCCCGTTCTGGTGGGCCTGCGGTCCTAAATCGAACGGGTAGCCGGCTTCGGCGCCCCCGCACAGGTCAGCCGGGTCCGCCACGAGACCGTGGCCATGTTCGTCGTCATGAACGCCGAAGCCGGCTGGCGGACCAACCGGACCACACCACCGGCATGGGAGTACCTGGCCGCCCGCCAGGTCAACAGCTTCCTGGCGTACATGACCTTGATCGACATCATCGGCGGATACGAACTGCCCGCCTCCCTCTACGCCCACCCCCCGGTACGCCGGACCACCATGCTCGCGGCCAGCGCCAGCATCATCCTCAACGACCTCTACTCGATGGCCGAGGAAGCCGAGCCGGGCATCGGCGACGGAGGCCTGCCCCACGTCATCGCCGCCGAACGCGGCTGCCCGCTACGGGAGGCCATCGACCTCAGTGCTGCCTACCACGATGAACTCGTCCGCAGCTTCGAAACCGCACACACAGAGCTCTGCGCCACCATCGCCTCCCTGGAACTGTGGCGCTACCTCTCCGGACTGCGCGCATGGCTCGGAGGCAGCCACGAATGGCACGCGACCACCGGCCGCTACGCCTCGTGAACCGCGATCGACAACGGGTATGACATGAGTGGTCCCTCGGCCGGTACCGGATCAGTGAGAAGCACGCCCGGGAGTCGTGCGTGTGCGAGCGGCACGAAGGCGCGGTGTGGTCCCGGTCGACTGCTGCGGTTCGGCGTCGGGGAGGGCCGGCCAGGCGTTCTCGTCGTGGGGCTGATCCGCTCCCCGCCGCGGGCGACGGCTGCCTGGACCAGGCGTGCACGGCCTTGAGGAACCGGTACGGCCGGGCGGTGTTCCTCGGGCAGGATGGACGGATGCGTACGACGGAACCGGTATCGAGAGCGGAGGCGCTGGCCACCACCGGCGAGCGGCGCGTCCTGGGCATCGCCGGCCCCCCGGGGGCCGGAAAGTCGACACTGGCCGCCCGGATCGCGCAAGCGCTCGGGCCGGACCGGGCCGTGGTGGTCCCGATGGACGGCTTCCATCTCGCGCAGGCCGTGCTGGAGCGCACGGGCCGCGCCGACCGCAAGGGCGCCCCGGACACCTTCGACGCCGCCGGCTACGTGGCCCTGCTGCGGCGGCTGCGCGCGCCGCGACAGGGGTCCACGGTGTACGCGCCGGCCTTCAACCGCTCGCTGGAGGAGCCGATCGCGGGCAGCATCCCCGTCGCCCCGGACGTACCGCTGGTGATCACCGAGGGGAACTACCTGCTGCACGACGCGGGGGAGTGGGCCTCGGTACGGCCGCTCCTGGACGAGGCCTGGTACCTCGACCCGCCCGACGACCTGCGCCTGGACCGGCTGACCGCCCGCCACGTCAGGCACGGCAAGGACCCGGCGTACGCGCGCGCCTGGGTGGCCCGTTCGGACGAGCCCAACGCCCGCCTCGTCGCCCTGGGCCGCCACCGCGCCGACCTCGTCGTCGAGACCGCCTGAAGGAATCGGCGGTGTCCGCATGCCGGTCCCCGTATACGCCGGCGCGGGGAGCTCGTCATGATGGGCCCATGATGCACAGCGACGATCAGCGCACCGATTCGCCGGCGATAGCCCTGCTCAAGGAGCTGGGAGCGGAGACCATCAAACACTCCGGCGGCACGCTCCTGACCCACCTGCTGCGCGTCGAGGCGCTTCTCGCCGCGTGGGGTGCGCGGCCCGTCCTGCGGACCGCAGCGCTGTGTCACGCCTTCTACGGCACCGACGGGCTGCCGTTGGTACTCCTGGAGCTGTCCGAGCGCGGTCGCCTGGCCGAGGTGATCGGTGCGGAGGCGGAGGAACTCGTGTATTTCTACGCCAGCTGCGACCGTAAGGCCTCTTACCCCAGCCTCGCCGCAGCGGACGGGGCGGAGGCGCCCTTCCGGGACCGGTTCACGGGTGAGGAGTTCACAGCGTCGCTGCGGCAGCGTCGGGACTTCGCCGAGCTCACGGTGGCCAACGAGCTGGACCTGGCGAGGGTGAACGAGTCCTTCCGCGAGCGCAATGGGGCGGGCCTGCTCGAACTGTTCACAGGCTGGGCGTCCCTCCTGTCGGAGGCGACCCGCCGCGAGGTGACCGCGGTCCTCGGCTGAGGCCGAATTCGGCCCCGGGGCGACCGCGGAGTCGCCGCTGGTGACGGTCGTCTGTCGGTGGTGACGGTCGTCTGTCGGTGGCTCGCCGGGGCTGTCGGTGCGATGTCGGTGGGGGCTGACACCATTTGAGAGGTCCGGCCGGGTACCCATCCGGCTCGGAGTTCGAGGAGGGGATCTCTCGTGCATGACGTGGTGATCGTGGGAGCCGGTCCGGTGGGTCTGGCCCTCGCCTGCGAGCTTGGCCTCGCGGGCTGTTCCGTACTGGTGCTCGAACGGGAGCCGGGGCTCGGCTCCCCGTTACGGTCGGCCCCGCTCGGGAGGCGTGGGCTGTCCGCCGCATCGGTCGAGGCGTTCTACCGGCGCGGACTGCTGGAACCGCTGCTGGCGGCGTCGGGCGTCCAGGAGTTCTTCGATCCGGCCCCCGAAGCCGGTGCGCCGACACGCCCCCGGTTCATCGGCCACTTCGCCGGCATGATGCTCGACGGGGAGCAGGTCGACGTCGAGGCCCTCCCCTTCCGGCTTCCCGGCCCGGCGCGCGAAGCCGTGCTGACGGACCTCGAAGCGGTCGAGACGGTGCTGTCCGAGCAGGCGTCCAAGCTCGGCGTGGACATCAGGCGCGGGGTCACGGTCTCGGCCGTCTCCCAGAACGGGGAGAGCGTGGTCGCACGAGCCGGCGCGGACGTGTACGAGGCGCGCTGGCTGGTCGGCTGCGACGGCGGACGCAGTACCGTGCGCAGGCTCGCGGGCTTCGAATTCGTCGGTACCGAGCCGCGGTTCACCGGCTACACCATGCAAGTCACTCTCGCCGATCCCGACATGCTGCGCCCCGGGTTCCACCTGACGCCGACGGGCATGTACCTGCGAATACCCGCCGACGGGCACATCGCCATGGCGGACTTCGACGGCGGCGCGTTCGACCGTTCACAGCCGCCGACCCGCGACCATCTCCAGGCGGTGCTGCGCCGCGTGTCCGGCGTCGACGTGACGATCGGCGAGGTCCACATCGCCTCGAGCTTCACCGACCGGGCGATGCAGACGACGGACTACCGGCGGGGACGCGTCCTGCTCGCGGGCGACGCCGCCCACATCCACTCCCCCCTCGGCGGCCAGGGGCTGAACACCGGCATCGGCGACGCCGTGAACCTGGGGTGGAAGCTCGCGGCGACCGTGCACGGGTACGCGCCGGACGGGCTTCTCGACACCTACTCCGACGAGCGCCATCCGATCGGTGCGGCGGTGCTCGACTGGTCGCGCGCCCAGGTGGCGACCATGGGGCCGGAACCGTACGCCCAGGCGATCCAGGCAGTGGTTCGCGATCTCATCGGGACGCGTGACGGGGCGACCTACGTGTTCGCGAGGCTGTCGGGATCGTGGATCCGGTACGACCTGGGCAGCGAGCATCCGCTGGTCGGCCGCAGCGCCCCTGACTTCCGTCTCGAGGACGGCACTCGTCTCGGCGACCTCATGGAGGACGGACGGGGAGTCGTGCTCGATTTCAGCACCGACCGACGCCTGCACGCTTCCGCGACCGGCTGGGAGGGCCGGATACGGTACGCGGCCGGGACGGCGACCAACGACCTCGGGTCAGGTGCCGTGCTGATACGGCCGGACGGTGTGGTCGCCTGGGCAGGTGACCGTCACCCTGACCGGGAGGAGTTCGAGCAGGCCGCCGGCCGTTGGTTCGGTGGTCCGGCCCCGGCCTGACCCACCGCCGGCGCCCGCCCCGCCCCCGCACCCACTCCGACGGCGCCGGGCGTCGCCCCCGCCGGCGGTCCTGGGCGGGGCGAGGCCGTCTGATCGCCGATGGTGGCTGGAGTCCGGAAATCGGTCGTGGAGGCTGGTGGGCCGGTGGGACGTGGGCGGCGGCCGGGCGGGTGGTCGGTGATGTCGAGGGTGAGCTTGTGGGGTTGGAGGATGGTGCGGGTGCTGAAGACGGGCGTGGTGCCCGGGGTGCGGGTGATCTGGTAGCTGCTGGTGAGGGTGGCGGCGGTGATGGTCATCGCGACGGTGGCGAAGTGGGTTCCCAGGCAGGTGCGCGGTCCGCCGCCGAAGGGCATGAACGCGTACTTGGGCAGCGGATCGGCGGGGGAGCGGTCGGTCCAGCGGTCGGGGCGGAACGCGGCCGGCTGGTGGTAGTGGCGGGGGTCTCGCTGGAGGACGAAGGGGCTGACGGCGACGCGCTGCCCGGGGCGCAGGGGGTAGCCGGCGAGTTCGGTGGGCTCTTCGACGGTCCTTTCGATCAGCCACAGGGGCGGGTACAGCCGGAGCGTCTCCTTCACGACGGATTCCGTGACGGCCAGGCGCGGGACGTCCGTGGCGGTCGGGAGGCGGCCCGCGAGTTCCCGCTCGGCCTCGTCCCGTACCTGTCGGCGGATGAGGGGGTGCTGGTCGAGGAGGAGGAACAGCCAGGCGAGTGCCGCGGCGGTCGTCTCGTGGGCCGCGAACAGGTTGGCGACGATGATGCTGGTGGCTCCTTGAGGGGTGAGGGCGCCTTCGTCGCGAGCGGTGTTGAGCAGGTCCGCGACCACATGCGGGGAGCCGTCGCGGTGTGCCGTGCGCCGGTGGTCGATCAGGCGGGACACCTCGGCCGCCAGGTCGCGGTTGACGCGGTGCAGGCGCCGCCCGCGCAGGACGCGCCAGCGGGCGGGCAGCGGCAGTACGGGGGGCAGGAGCGCGTCCTGCAGCTGGGCCAGGAGGACGGGAACCCTGCCGGTATCGGGCCCCAGACAGAACTCGGCGATGAGGTGTGCGCTGAGGTCCTCCAGCGCGGGGATCGCCTCGACGGTGCCGCGCGCCCGCCAGGCCTGTGCGTGCCGGGCGGCTGTGGCCGCGAGGCGGTCCTCGGCGGCTCGCATGCTGGTGCGGTTCAGGCCGCGCCCCGCCAGGCTGCGGGCCCGCATCCACAGGGCCAGGTCCTCGGAGGCTCGGCCTCCGTCGGTCTCCTCGCCCAGGAGGTCGCGGCTGATCGCGTACGTGGTGTTGGTGTGCTTGAAGACCTCCTCGGCAAGGACCGGGGAGTTCGCGAGGTACAGGCCGTCGTCGACGCGGACGAGGTCGCCGTACTGCTGCTGGTGGAGCAGGAAGCCGAGCTGGTCGCGTTCGAAGGCACGGCGGCTGCCGTGCCGCCCGGCCCCGGCGGGGCCGGGCGGCACGCTGAGCAGCGGCATGGCTACTGCCCCTGTACGTAGTAGTAGTAATACGCGCTGCCACGATCCGTACCGAGCGTGGTGAGCGGGCTGGTGCGCTGGATTCTCGCCCCGGAAGGGTCATTGGCCAGGGGGGCCGCGTTCGAGGCGGCGAAGGCTGATCCTCCGCCGAGGAGTGCGGCGACGGCGGAGACCGCGACGAGGAGCGACTTGCGCAGGGGGATCAGGGCAGCCATGGGTGGTTCCTTTCGAAGGCGCCGGGCGGTGTTTCCGCCTGGTCTGCTGCCTCCATTCCGCCCTGGGGAGCTGCTCGGGACACGTCACGAGGAGACGGGACATGCCCTCGGCCGCCGCGTCTGGCACAATGACCGGCCCCTCCCGCCCGTCCGGTGTCGTGGTCGGGCGGGGGCGTACCGATGGCTGGCGGTGGCTTACCTGCCGACGACGTTCATCAGGATGATCGCCGTGAGGTTCGCGAGGATGATGCCGACGACTCCGATGACCACGGCGCAGGCTCGGGCTGATTCGTCCAGGTGCACGTGTCCTCCCGTCCGGGCGGGCGGTCCCTCTCATGCCGGGTGCTGGCGCGCAGGGCCCTTCCCGGCTCCCAGCCATGGTGGCCCGGAAAGCCGCCGGGCACACCTCGAGGCAGGGCTGAACAGGGCGGCTACCAGGTGGCGTGGAGGTGCTCGGGGGGCCGCCGGAGCTGACAGACGCACGCCGGGCGAGAGGCAGCGCTCCAGCCCCGAGCCCTGCCTACCCGCAAGGTAGACCCGCAGGAACTCACCCGACGAACCGACAGGGCCGCGCCGGGAGACACGGAGTGCGAGAACGGGGTGCCGGTCTGCCCCGGGGCTCGGAGCCGTCGGGGCAACGGCGACGGTGTCGGTACCCTGCATAGCAGCAGCCCTCCCCGCCGTCCGTGCAGGGCGCAGCCCTCCTTCTGTGATTGCCTCCGAGTGACCCTCCTGCTGCGATCTGGGAAGCGGTGGGCAAGGTAGGAACACCTCCCGGCCATCGGCGCCGGGCCCCTCGGCCCGGCGACGGGCCGGCTGAGGGCCTGCCCGGCCGTGGCCTTAGGGTTCGGGATCATGACGAGGACCACGCCACCGCGCCCGCTCGACGTCGAAGTGCTCTTCCCCGGGCTCGCCGCCCACCGCGGCACGACCACCCGGCTGCACCCGCGGCCGGGCAGCCCCGACGCGTCGGTGAGCTCCGTGGGCGGGCCGATGCTCTGGCCGGCGGACGAGCCGTGGCCGGTGTGCACCGATCCGCACCCTCACGGGCGCGGCCGGCGCCCCGCGGACATCCACCGGGAGCGTCAGCTCCTGGCCGCCGCGTGGGCCCGGGACCCGGACTCCGGCCCCACGGACGAGGAGCGTCGGCTCCTGGAGGAGCTCAGGCGCAGGCACCGGGTGGCGGGCGAGAGCGGGGAGAGGGATCCGCTCCCGATGATCGGTGTGGCCCAGCTGTACCGCCGGGACGTGCCCGACCTGCTTGCGGGGCCCGAGGACTGCGATCTGCTCCAGGTGTTCTGGTGCCCCTTCGACGCGCACGGCGAGAACCGGACCGGCATGCTGCTGGACCTGCGCTGGCGCCGGTCGTGGGAGGTCGTCAGGGCGCTGGCGCAGCCGCCCGTGCCGGAGGTCGTGGGCTTCGAGGGTTACGTACCCGAGCCGTGCGTGCTGCACCCCGAGCAGGTGGTCACGTACCCCTTCGCCGGGCTGCTGCCCGAAGAACTGTGCGCCCGGATCGAGGCCAGGGAAGAGGCCCTCGAAGAGGAGGCCGAGGAAGCGGGCGCGGAGGAATGGGACTGGCCGACCTACCAGTTCGACCTGTCCATCCCGCCCGGCTGGCGCGCCGGGGGCTACGCGTCCTGGAACCTGACCGACCCCGCCGCCACGGACTGCCCGGCCTGCGCCGCCCCGATGGAACTGCTGCTGACCATCGACAGCTCGGAGTGGGACGGCGGCAGCGGCAGCTGGATGCCGCTGGAGGAGCGGGACCCGGCCGTCCGTAGGGGCGGGGCGGACACCGGGATCACGGTGGGCCGCGCGGGCAAGCTGAACGTCTTCGCCTGCCCCGCCGACCCGGGACATCCCCACCTCACGAGCATCCAGTAGCTGCGTACGCACCACCGCACGAGGACGCGCGGACGCCGGCCCCGGAGCCGGCAGCGGGGAGTCGGGCGTACCGGGCCTCCCGGGCATTCGGCATCTGGCCCACCACCTCACCACCTGTTCCGAGTCGGCCAGCAAACGGGAAGGGCGTCGAGCAAGTACCGGCGCGTTTCCAGAACTCGGCAACACGTCCCCTACTGAAGCAAGATCATCTTGTGTAGGAGTTCGGATCCGGCTCGGCCGTAGAGCCGGGGCGGCGGGGTGGCGGGTGAGCCGGCCGGTCACGATTTCGTCAGCGGACTGCCCAACGCTCCCCTGATGTATGCCGAGGATCCCGCGGAGCTCCGGCCGGTGGCCGTCGCGCGGGTCCGGGCATCCGCGAGCGCAGTTCGCGGCAGACGCTGACCCCGTCGCTGTCCTGGAGCCGGACGTCCAGGATCGCGACCCGGGGGCGCAGGGCTGGGATCCGGACCAACGCCTGCTCGGCAGTCGAGGCTTCGCCGATCACGGTCAGATCGGGCTCGGCGTCCGGCAGGTCGTGCACGCCCCGATGTACGACTTCGTGGTCGTCGAGGAGGATGACGCTGATGGGCGTCTTCACGGGGGACGGGGGCGCCGCTGTCGGTCATTGCACAACTCCTTGGCCTGGGTGGCTCGTCCGGCACGCGCGCGAACTCCAGCACGGTGCCCCTCCCGCAGGCCGGACGGACAGGGCCGATCGGCCCTGTCCGTCCGTTTTGATGCGGGGACTGCCTCAGGGGTGGGGTACGACGGCGGCCGGGGCGGCGGAGTGGTGCAGTACGGCGTGGGCGACCGGGCCGAGGTGCGGTCCGATCGCCGAGCGGCGGATCCGCCGGCCGACGACCAGCAGTGAGGCGTCCGTCGAGGCGTCGACCAGGTGACCCGCGGACTGGCCCACCACGGATTCCTCTTCGACGTGCACATCGGGGTACTTGCCGCGCCAAGGCCGCAGTACGTCACCGAGCGCGGCGGCCGCACCGGCCGCCGCCCCGTCCCGTACCTCGGGGGCGATCGACGCCGGATCGAAGGCGGAAACCGACGGTCCTGCGAACGGACGAGGAGATCCGCTCCGACGTCGCGGCCGAGGTCGCGGCCCACCTCCCGCCACCTCACCGGCCGTCGTCGAAGACATGTCCGAGTGATGTGCGAACTCACCTTGCACACCCGGTTCGCCCCGGGGACGAGCATATGGCGACGCTGCTTCCGCTTTCGCTGACGTGCAACGCGGATGAGGACCTGCCCGCCGGCTACGCGAACCCCGTGCCGTGTGCCGTGTGCCGTGTGGCGATGGGCGAAGGCGATGTCGGCGGGTGTGGTCCTGGCCCAGATGGGGTGGTGGAGCGGGATGGCCCGCTGAACTCCCGGCGGAGTGAGCTTGGGGCGTCACGGTGGAAGAGTCGAGCACGGGGGCGTCCTGCTGCTCCGTCACCGTGCATCCCTCGGTGTGCACGGTGGCGGGTACGGCTGTCCAGAACCCGCACCCACGGCGTGTCCGTCACGGCCGGGGTGCCAGTGGGGTTGCGGCGGGTGGGCACCTGGTCCAGGGCATGCTGGGGATCGGTCGCAGCCCGGCGGCCGCAACCGCGTGCCTGCGCAGGGTGACGGCGGCCGGCCTCGGTGGGGCACCGTGGAAACCGGGTCCAACCGGGTTCGTCCACCTGCCATTTCGTGGGTTCGGGGAAGCGAACTCCGCGCCGGACTTCGCCCCGGCGGCCGGGGTCACGGATCGCTCGGACGGATCCGGCGCATCTGAGGACGGAGGGACCGGGCCGGTCAGCTGCTCTCTGGTCCGTCGGCCAGTCTGGAAGCCAGGTCTCGGGCGAATTGGGCACCGAGAACGCATAAGGCACTGCCTCGACGGATTCGCCTCGACTGCGAGCGCGACCACCGTCCTTCCGTCGAGCCGCCGTCCGGAATTTCCCCGGTGTCCGCGGCTTGAAGGCCAGCCTGCCCGTCGCTGCGCTGGTCAGCCTTTCGGGACGGATTCCCGCGTTCGCCTGACCCAGGCGACGTCGGTGCGCCAGGGTCGTGGCAGACGGACCCGCAGTCGGGCGGGTCCTGCTGGGCGGTGAAGGGGTGTTATGGCCAGCGACGGGGAGACGTGGACGACGGAGGAGTTCGGGACCTCTCACGAGGGCTGGGTCGGGGTCCTCCTGGCCGACGGCACCGTCCCGGCGCCGGCGCTCTTCGACACCGGGTCGGGCCCCGACGTCCACCAGACATCTCACTGGTCCGTCTACGACGGCCGCTTCGCCCACATCCCGCGCGCGGCCGCGCTCCGCGGAACCTGCTCGTGCGGATGGACCGGCCCCGAACACCCGCTGGACTGGGAAGCGATCGGCAAGCAGGACCTGGAGGACGCCGCCGACGAACAGACGGATGCCTGCTGCGAGGACTGGGACGACCACACGACCGCCGTCGAAGCGGCCACGATCCCCGTCCCCGAATCGGTGACCCACCTGCTGGAGCAGCTCCAGGCCGAGATCGGCAAACTCGGCGACGACTCACCCCTCGCCGCACTCCGCGCCGTCCGCCGCCTGGAGGCCGCCGCCCGCGCGGCGGGGTACTGGATCGCCCGCTCCGCCCAGCACGACACCACCCCGGCCCAGGCCGCCACCGCGCTCGGCCTGACCGAGGCGGCCGCCCGCCGCGAACTCGCCCGACTGGGACGCTGGAGCCCGTACCGGCCTTGACGGCCTCCGCACAAGGACTCCTGAGCGGCTGGTGAGCGGGCTGCGTCGGGGCCGAGCGGCGCTGTCGGCGGCGGTGTCGACGTCGCCGTTCGCGCGTCTGCCCTGGGTTACTTTCGCTGGTTCACCCGACCTTCCAAAGGGCCAGGCTGTAGTCGAAGTTTCCGACCAGGAACCTGCTGTCGGGACTGAAGACGAGGGGCCCCGGCATGAAGGGTTGCGGGGTGATGGTCTTCGCCTGGTCGAATCCGCGGACGGGGTTCCAGCTGGCCGTGGACCAAATCCGGACACCTCCGTACTGCTCGGTGGCGGCCAGCAACGCGCCGTCCGGGCTGAACTCCACGGAGCAGACCGGCTTCGAAGAGAAGGGCAGCGTTTCGATCACCTTGCGGGTGGCGACACTCCACACCCTGACCTCGCCCCGGGAGGCTGTGGCGAGGACCTTGCCGTCCGGACTGACCGCGAGGCCGATCACGCCGTCGCCGGCGTTCTCCACGGTCGCAGTGAGCTTGCCGGTGCGGACGTCCCAGAAGCGCAGCAGTTCTTGGAAGGTCGAGGTGATGAGGGTGCGGCCGTCCTGGGCGAACGCCATGCGCAGCAGGTCTCCATCGGCGTTGCTCGTGCTGGGCTGCTGTACCGGGACATTCACGAGGGTCGCGGCCAAGGAGCGGCTCTGGACATCCCACAAGGTCATCACGCTGTTGGCGCCGTACGCCAGCGTCTTGCCGTCCGGGCTGTAGGCGAGATTCGTGTATCCGGCCTGCTTCTGGATCCTGTCACCTTGGAGGGTGCCTGTCTTCTGCCGGGATGCCACGTCCCAGAGTGTGATGGTCGCGAAGTCGTCGACGCTGGCGAGCAGCGAGCCGTCCGGGCTGAACTTCACGCCGAGGGTCTTGTTGCCGATGCCCGGGACAGCGCTGTCGCCGAGTTTGGTCGCGACGTCCAGACCAGGGCTGTTCCACAGCATCACGGCACCGTCCCTGTCGCCCACCGCGAGGAACTTGCCGTCCGTGCTGAAGTCCACGTCAGACAGCATGGTGTGCCACTTGGGGGAGACCTTGTACGTGGGGTCCGCCGTTGGGGTCGTCGAGGGTGTGGCCGTCTGGCTCGGGCTCGCCGGAACCGACGGCCGCGTGCTTGCCGAGGCTGTCGGCCGCGGCGTCCCTGAACCGCCCGCAGTGGGAGAACCCGAGGTTCGGCTCAGTGCGATCGGCACCGCGGCCGCGGTGGCGGCACCCGCTCCGAGCGCGCCGAACAGGATCGTTCGCCGGCTCGGGCGCCAGCGCGGCGCCGGGTCCTCGTCGGCTCCCTCGTTCGCCGGGCGATCCGCTGTACCGGGCGGCGGGACGAGCGGTTCCGGCCGACCCGGTACCGGAAGGGCGGTTCTCGTCGTCAGATCCTCGTTCGCGGTGCGCCCGGTCAGGGCGACCGTCCCGGTGCCGGACGTCACCCAATGCCCCTCACCCTCAGGCAGGCCGAGGAGGCCGGCGATCGTGGCCTGCTGCTCGTCGATCAGGGCGTGCACGTCTTCGGGCCACGGCCGTACGGACGGAGCCAGCGGCCCGAGGGCGCGGGCGATCCGCTCGGGTGTGGGCCGCAGGGCCCGGTCTTTGGACAGGCATCGGCCGACGATGTCGCGCAGCGCCTCCGGAACGGCGGCGAGGTCGGGCTCGGTGTGGACGACATTGTAGAGCGTCTGCGGTGCAGAGGTACTGGTGAACGGGCTCCGGCCGGTGCACGCCTGCACCAGCACCGCGCCGAGCGAGAACACATCGCTGGACGAGTCCAGTTCCCGCCCTTCGGCCTGCTCCGGGGACATGAACGCAGGGGAGCCGACGAGCCATCCGGTGTGGGTGATCTCGGTGCCGCCCTCGCTGTCGGTGGCACGGGCGATCCCGAAGTCGATGACCCGGGGTCCGTCGGCGGCAAGCAGGACGTTGGACGGCTTGAGGTCGCGGTGGATGAGCCCGGCCCGATGGATCCCACCCAACGCGGCGGCCAGCCCGGCGGCCAGGCGCACGAGCGCGAACGACGGCAGCGGACCGGTCTTCACCACGACATCGCTCAAGGAGGGGCCGGGGACGAAGACCGAGGCCAGCCACGGTAGCGGCGCGTCTGCGTCCGCATCGACCACGGCCGCCGTGTACGCGCCGGACACCCGCCGGGACGCCTCCACCTCCCGGCGGAAGCGCACACGGAATCCGTCGTCCTCTACGAACTGTGAACGCACCACCTTGACCGCGACCAACCGCCCGTCCGGCGCGACGCCCAGCAGCACCCGCCCCATGCCGCCCCGCCCCAGCTCGGCCACCAGGCGGTAGGGACTGAGCGTGAGCTGGTCCGCATCCCCCAAAGGCTTCATCGGCCCCCTCCGATGCATCGAGGCCTCAGCGGCAACTCCGACCGAGAAAGCCCCTGTTGCCTACTCTGGCGCGAGCATCTCACATCACTGCGGGGGCAGCGTAGATGACAGGGGCACGTCGCGATCGCGTCCGGCCAGGGGTATCGCAGCGGATCGCCCGCAGCACAGTCAGCACGGGCCGCACACTCCACGAGCGGGCCGGCTCCGACCCCCATTGCCGAGAGCAACCACCTGGGGAAGGAGCAGCCCTGGGGAAAATTCGAGATCCGCATCAGCCCGACGATGTTCGGGGCCTGGCTGGCATCAGCATAGTCCGCAGGGCGCTGTGGTGGGGTGCGCCTTGCCCGGCCAGCTGGTTGCGGGCCGGGCAAGGGGGTGGTGCCGGGTAGGGGCAGCCGTGCCTGCGAATGGAGTCGGACGCCCTCGTAGTACGAGTCTGCGGTGAACCCGCATGATTGCTCCACGAGGAACGCGCGGTCTGCACAGGTGTCGAGCATGTCGCCCTGGAGGATCTCGTCGATGTGTTCCTGGCCGTCGGGGTTGTGCTGGAAGGCTTTCTCGCCGTACATGTCACGGTAGTTGCGGTGCAGGAAGTCGTGTCGGGCGCAGGCGTCCCTGAAGTCGAACGTTGCGAACGCGATGTCGAGGGCCGGGAAGTTGCATTAGTCGGTGTCCCACCGGAATTCGTAGGGGTCGGGTGTGCCGTCGCGGTGTGCGTCGCGGGCGCCCTTCCATGCCTTGCGGCTGTCTTCGCCCTCCTGGTTCAAGGTCTTGAATGGGGTTGCTTCGGTTTGGCGGACATCCGAGATCTGGGCTTGTGGCCCGGGGAGGGATGTCCATGATGGAGAACATGCCGAAGAGGGGTGTTCGTGGAGCAACGCCCCACGGCGGCGGCCTTCCGCAGCCCGCACCTCATCGCCCTGGTCGACGCCGCGCTGGAGGACGCCGCCGCGGCCGGGGACCACCCCGAACTGCCGCGGGTCCGCCACACGCTCGCGTACTTCCTGCTCCGCCAGGGCCGCTACCGGGAGGCGGTCGCCCAGTTCCGCCACGTCGACGGCTACACGCACGGCCTCCCCTGGCGCTACAGCCCCTTCCCGCGGCTCTCCTACCGCTCCCACCGCACCCGGGCGATGTGGGGGCCCTGCTCCTGCGCCGCTGATCCACCGGAGGGGTGACGCGCGGCCCCGCTCAGGCGGCCGGCGGTCGGTCTCCTGCGCCCGCTCCGCCGGATTCCCGCTCGCCGAGGGTGATCGCCCCCGACGGGCACACGCCCACGGCCATCCGTGCGGCCGCCTGATGGGCGGCGGCCGGTTCGGCGCGCAGCAGGACCACCAGTCCGTCCTCGGCGTCCTGGTCGAAGACCTCGGGGGCCGTCATGGCGCACATCCCGGCGCCGATGCACCGCTCGCGGTCGACGCTCAGGCGGGGCGTGCTCACTTCGCGTCCCAGGTGACCGGGAGGCTCTTCACCCCGTAGATGTCGGCGCTCTCCGGGCGCAGGAGGACCTCGTCGGCCGGCACGGCCAGGCGCAGCGTGGGGAAGCGGTCGAACAGGGCGCGGAACGCCACCCGCATCTCGACACGGGCCAACTGCTGGCCCAGGCACTGGTGGATGCCGTGGCTGAAGGCCAAATGCCCGTCGTACGGCCGCCGGAGGTCGAGGACGTCGGGGTCGGCGAAGCGGTGGGGGTCGCGGTTGGCGGTGTTGAACGACAGGACGACCGTCGTTCCGGCCTCGATGGTCTGGCCGCCCACCTCGACGTCCTCCAGCGCCGTCCTCATGAACGTCTTGGCGACGCTCAGGTACCGCAGCAGCTCCTCCACCGCCCCGTCGACGAGCGCGGGATCGGCGCGCAGCGCGGCCAGTTGCTCCGGGTTCTGCAGCAGCGCGAAGGTGCCGAGGGAGAGCATGTTGGCGGTGGTGTCGAAACCGGCCGCCAGCAGGATGAGGCTGATCCCCTTCAGCTCCTCGTCGGTCAGATCGCTGTCGGTGAGCTCGCTCAGCACGTCGTCGGTGGGGTTCGCGCGCTTGGCGGCGACCAGCCGTGCGAGGTACTCCTGGGTCGCGGTGTAGGCCGCCATCACCTCCTCGTCGCTGACCCCGCCGCCCATGAACGCGTCGATCTGCTCCTGGAAGGAGGCCCGGTCCTCGTACGGCACGCCGAGGATCTCGCAGATCACGATGGTGGGGATGGGCTTGGCGAACGCGGTCACCAGGTCCGTCGAAGGCCCGGCCTGCTCCATGGCGTCCAGGCATTCGGCGGTGATCTGCTCGATGCGCTCGGTGAGCAGCCGCATCCGCCGCACGGTGAACTTGCCCACCAGCGGCTTGCGGTAGCGGCTGTGCTGCGGCTC
Source organism: Streptomyces sp. NPDC029216 (assembly GCF_040648015.1). NCBI lineage: Bacteria > Bacillati > Actinomycetota > Actinomycetes > Kitasatosporales > Streptomycetaceae > Streptomyces > Streptomyces sp. NPDC029216. Next base: position 53,663 of record NZ_JBEZWL010000038.1, read on the forward strand.
GTCCATGAGGAGGAACTCGCCGGGCGGCGCGGGGGGAAGCTCGAAGTCGACGATGTTCAGCAGCTCCTTGCGCGAGCTGAACCGGGGGTCGGCCAGGACCGACCTGATCAGGTCGTATCCGGTGATCAGCCAGCCGGGCTTGCCGCCGGGGTGGGTGAAGCGGCTGATGGGGCCGTGCCGTTGGGCGTCGGCCAGCTCCGCCGGGGGGGCGAAGGGGCAGCCGGCCTGACGCTGCGTCGGCAGAGCCGTGACGGTGTGGAGGGATTCGCTCACGTTCATTCCTCGTCTTGCGATATGACGTGTTTGGTATCTCCCGAAAGCTACGTTGCATTCATAGGGCAGTCAATCTCGCTGACGCATAACCGCAGGTAGAAGCCTATAAATTGATGCAATGGCCTGGAATCGAATGCAACGAGTCGTTGCAATGACTGCCGCCGAAGGCAATGCCGTTCGTCATCTCTTCATACGGTCGAACTCGGCTGCGAATCCGCACCGTTCCGCGATCATCCGCAGCTGGTCGTCGGGCAGGCTGTCCGGCCGGGCCAGGATGGCCCCCATGCCGTCGGCGGTGAGCCCCAGTTCGGCGACGATCCCCAGATCTCCGGCCGGGCGCGCCCCGGCGGCGTTCTCGTCGGGCGGGTCGGCGCCCAGGACGTCCAGGGCCTGGGCGGCGAGCGTGTGCCGGCGCGCCGCCCGGGCGTCCGACAGCAGCAGGCCGGTCCCCTCCGGGGTGGAGCGCAGGATCAGGAAGAACGCCTCGTCCGCGTTGAAGAACCCGAACACCGTGTCCGAGGTCCCGTCGTCGCGTACCGCGGAGATCGCCTCGTCGAGGCCCGTCAGCGCGGTGCGGTCCAGCCGGGTGCAGTGCGGGCGGCCGTCCCGGCGGACGACGGCGACCGCGTATCGGTGGTTCTTGTGTTCTGTCACGGCCCCACAGTGCCCCGTCGGAGCGCCCGCTAGCCGCCGGGAGGCCGCGCATGGCCCACACGGAGCAAGCTCGCCCCCGCCCACTCCGCCACCGGAGCGGGGCCGGTGCTCTGGCCAGGGGGAAGCGGATTGTCATTTATGCTTCAGAGCGGCCGCGGGGTGGTGGCTCGTCGCCGTATGCGGCAACTGCGGAACGGTCAGTCCGGCCGGTCGGGGAGGCTCGCGCCGGGCCTCGGCCCGGACGGGGACCACATGACGCCGATCATGACGATCTCGGGGAATCGAGTGACCGCCGACACGTGTCCCAGTGGTGTGGGCGCCCGGCCCCACCCGCCCGCGAACAGAAGACCCCCAGGGAGAAGTGAGGTATGCCGGTGATCTGTGTCGGAGGCATGATCGGACTCGGCAAGACGAGCGTGGCCGAGCTGCTCGCCAAGGAGCTGGGCAGCGACGTCTTCTACGAGAGCGTGGAAGACAACCCGATCCTTCCGCTCTTCTACACGGCGAGCCCCGAGGAGATCCAGGCCAAGCGCTACCCCTTCCTCCTCCAGCTGTACTTCCTGCAGACGCGGTTCGCCTCGATCAAGCAGGCGTACAAGCAGGGCGACAACGTCCTCGACCGGTCCATCTACGAGGACTGGTACTTCGCCAAGGTCAACCACGATCTGGGCCGGATCAGCACCCTCGAAATGCAGGTGTACGAGGGACTGCTCGACGAGATGATGCGCGAGATCGACGGCCTGCCGTACCGCAAGGCGCCGGATCTCATGGTCTACCTCAAGGCGGACTTCCAGACCGTCCTGTACCGCATCGGGCTGCGGGGCCGCGATTTCGAGCAGGACGAGAGCCTCGTCGAGTACTACCGGACCCTGTGGTCCGGCTACGACGACTGGGTGCACAAGCACTACTCGGCCAGCGAAGTCCTCGTCATCGACATGAACCGCACCGACGTGGTGAACAACCCCGAGGACGCGGCCCGCGTGGCGCAGGAGGTCAAGGACGCCCTGGCGGCGAGCCGGCGCCGCGCCTGAAGCCGGTCGTCTGGGCTTTCGCCCCGGGCGGAAGCGGAGGATCGTGGGAGTAGACCGTACGAATCGCCACTGGGAGGCGCGTCATGCGCAAGACCATGGACTGCAGGGAGTACCCCAGCGAGATCGGGTGCACCCTGACCATCACGGGTGAGGAAGACGAGGTCCTCGGGGCGGCCGTGCAGCACGGCGTCTCCGTGCACGGGGAAGAGGACACCCAGGAGTTCCGCGACGCACTGCGCGGCATGCTGAAGCCCGAGGTTCCCCAGAACGCCTGACACACGACAGCCAAGGGGGGATGTCAACCTCCGGTAAACCCCGCTGACGACCGCCTAGGGCGCGAGCCGTGGCAGGCTGCTCGTCACGCGGCTCCACAGGGAGCGGGTGGCACCGAAGCCGGTCTCGTGCGTCCAGACGTGGGTACAGCCGGGGCACTGCAGGTGCAGGAGGCTGCCCTTGTTGGAGAGCAGGTAGCGCCAGTGCCGGGAGCAGGTCCGGCGCTCTCCGCACGGCTCACAGTCCCGGGTGTCCTCGCACTTCGGGCAGGGCACCCATGCCCGGCGTCCGATGTCGGCCTGCGGATCAAGCGGCAGCATGGCCGCCCCCGCGCAGTGGCAGTACACCGGCCGCCACCAGGTCGTCGTAGGTGCGCTGCTGTTCCGCGTCGAGGCCGGAGTAGAGGCGGTCGTACGCCTCCTCCTCCCCGCGCAGCACGTCTACGGGGTCCCACTCGGGGCCGAGCGCGGCCATTACCTGGGCGCGCCGGAGCATCTCCTGAGAGGTGAGGTCGACGACGAAGTCGACCGGCTCTGCGGCGTCGCCCGGGCCGGACGGGGGCGTGGAGGGGTGCGAGGGCATGAGGCAGAACTTAGGTATGCCTTCTTTCGCGGGTCAAGGGAGGGTGGGCGGAGTCACATCCCGCCCTCAAGGGGATGCTCCGGGCAATTGGCAGCCGGACTCTGCGGCAGGTGACTCGGAAAGCTGCGTTCGACGCGCCCGTTTCCTTCGATTCGGCGGCCGGAAGTGGCCCGGGACACGCACCTGACAAGGTGCAAGCCGATACATAACGTGACATCCGGGCCCGGTTGCGGTGAGGCGGCCCACAGGACCCAGGTCACATTCGGCCCGCCCTAGTAGCCGGCCCCGCACCCCCGCACACCGCCCCCCACCAGCGAGGACGGCCGCCGCGCCGGGTCGGGACCTTCCGCCCGTCCTGCGAGGGCCGCTAGTAGGAGGGGGGCGTTGCCAGGGCGCCGGCGC
>NZ_JBEZWL010000039.1:0-55632 GCF_040648015.1 Streptomyces sp. NPDC029216
GAGCTGGACGACCACGACGTCGTGGTCGTCCCAGTGGACGCCGAAGGCCTCGGTGGGGTGCCAGGAGGCGTACAGGTTGGCCTGGACGTCGGTGCGGAAGTGCCGCTCCAGCGCCTCGGCGAGGTCCTGGACGCCCGGGTGGAGCTTGTCGACCGCGTCCAGGACGAGGGAGGCGCCGGCAGCGATCTGCCGGTGCAGCCCGGAGGGTTCGACCCGCTGGCGGACCTCGGAGCGCTTGGTGATCGAGGTGTGCAGGTACTCGTACGGCGGGACCTGCTCCCCGTCGTTGAACAGGCGCAGGCGCGGGGCGTCGAGCCGGTGGCGGGCAACCAGGTCGTTCAGGTCGTCCCACGTGAACAGGCCGCGCAGCCCTGCGGCGGCCTGTGACCAGTGCTGGAAGGAGCGGCCGAAAGCCCCGGCGAGGAAGTCCCCGCCGAGGCTCCGGACCGCCGCGTCAATCGCGGAGGTCATGGTCGGCGATCAGTCGTTGCCGTCGCCCTTGCCGGTGCCCCCGCCGTCGGGGGTCCGGGTCGCGGCTCCCTTGATGGAGCGGCTGGAGAGGATCAGACCGTTCATGACGTACTCCTTCTCTCGTGTCGGATGGAGCGCTGGACGGCGCCCGCCGCCCCCAGGCGAGGCGGGCGCCATGTGCGGGACCGGCCGGAGGGGGAGCCCCTGAGGGCGTTGTCCCGGCCGGTTCCGTTCGACCATTGAAGGTCCGGGGAACAACACGGGGGAGGGCCGGATCGGGGTGCCGATTCCCTCTGCGGGGTGCCGCGTTGGGGGGCCAGGATGGTCTTTCGACACCCACACGCGGGGAGGCCCGGCATGGTGAGCCCGGACGGAATCGGTGAACTGCTGCGCACCATCAGGGAGCGGGCGGACCGGACCCGAGAGCAGCAGGCGAAGCGCATGACCGCCGCCGGCCTCGTGTGCACGGTGGAGAACCTCAAGCGGTGGGAAACCGAGCGCCGCTTACCAACCCCGGTCTGGCGCCCGGCGATCCGTGCCGTCTACGGCTTGAGCGACGAGCAGCTGGACCAGGCGCTGGAGAACACCCGCAGGCACCGCAGGCAGCAGAGGATGGAGGACGACGACGTGAAGCGACGCAAGCTGTTCACCCTGGCGGCGGCCACGGCGGGGTTCGCCGTGCTGCCCGGCATCGCGCAGGCCCGGGAGGGCATCGACACCGGCCTCGCCGGGGACGGGGCCGGTGACCTCGCCTACCTGGAGGGCGCCTTCGAGCGACACCGGGGCGGCTACAACGGCCGGGCCCCCGACGCGGTCCTGACCGAGATGCGCGAGGACCTGGCGCTGCTCGCCGCGGTCCTGCGCCGGCCCCACCCCGCGAAGGACCGCACCGACCTGGCCCGGACGGCCGCCGGTATCTCCGGCCTCGTGGCGATCGTCCAGCACGACCGGGGCGACCAGGCCGACGCGCACCGGTGGTTCGCCACCGCGGCGACGGCCGCCCGCGAGTCCGGAGACCGGCGGATGACGGCCTGGGTCCTGGGACGGCACGCCATGGTCGGCCTGAACTACGGCGCCCCGGCACAGGCTGCCCGCATCGCCGCCCAGGCCCGCCGGGAAGCCGGTACCCGCCCGTCCGGCGCAGCCGCGCTCGCGGCCGCCGTCAACGCCCGCGCCCTGGCCGCCATCGGCGACATCCCCGGCGCCCGCCGCGCGATCGACGACGTCCGCACCCTGGCCGAGCAGCTGGACGGGCCCGAAGGCGCTGACACCTGGTTCGGGTACCCCGCCCAGAAGCACGCGGTGCACCTGTCGCAGGCCTACACACTGCTCGGCGACACCCGCGCCGCGTACCGGGCACAGGACGACGCCCTGGCCCTCACGGTCTCGCCATCGGTCATGACCCGCGCCCTGATCGCCATGGACACCGCCGCGTGCCTGCGCGTCGACGGAGATCCGGGCGCGGCCGCCGCCATGGCCGCCGCCGTCTACGACCGGCTACCGCCCGCCTACCGCAGCGGCTTGGTGCACTCCCGTGCCCAGCTGCTCCACCGGCACCTGGACGGAGCCCCGCGCCGGCTGCTCGGTGATGCTCTCGCCTGAGTTGCGGGTCCCTCGAGGGCGGTTGCTCGGCTGCTGCGAGACTGCGGTGGTGAGCAGTATGCGCCGCCCTCTCGGGCACGGACCGGTCCCCCACGATGAGTCGGCGGAGGAACGTGCGGTGCGCGGGCGTACCGCCGCCGAGCGGGTCACCGAGCAGACTCCCCAGCAGCGGCCCGCCCCGCGTCCCGAACCTGGCCCGGTCGCCCGACGCATTCTCGGAACCGGCCCCGGCACCTGAGCGGGCTGCTCGGCGGCGATTGACCCTGTTAGGTCCAACAGGACTACGCGCGGCCTGGTGCCGCCCGGGAGCCTTGTGTAGGCGCCTCCACGTGTGGGCGGGCGCCCATAGGGTCGGGGTCCATGGAGAACCTGACCGGCCCGCGCCGCGGCCGCTTACAGACCCAACCAAGCGAAGCTGCCTGGGAGGAGACGGAGGTCACCTCCCGGCTCGCCACGGAAGCCGAACTGGAGGCCCTGGGGTATACGGGCCGCGTCCTCGTCATGCAGATCATCCGGACTACGTTCAGGGCCGACGGCACACCCATCGGCAAGACCCTGACCATCCAGGGCGGGAGCACACCGCTCGTGCGGTGGCTGAGGCCGGCGGATGCGGAGGACGAGGAGGCGTACCCGGTCTCCTCCGCTCCGGCGGTGCCAGTGCCCCGAAGCCCGGCCAAGGTGGTACGGACGTACCTGGTGGGCATGGAGGACTCGCCGCTGACGAAGATCGGGCAGACCACCGGCACGCTCAAGTCCCGGCTGGCACAGCTCCAGACCGGCCAGCCCGCCCGGCTCCTGCCGCTCCTGGACGTCGAAGGCGACTACGAGGCCGCGCTGCACGCCCGGTTCTCCGACTACCGGGTGCGCGGGGAGTGGTTCGACCTGACCCCCCTCGGCGATCCGGCCACGGCCGTCGCGGACGCGCTCGCGGTACTCGGGCTGGATATCCGCCGCGAGGGAGGGGGCGATTCCTCCTACCAAGTGCCTCTGGACTTCTGACCCTGCTGCAGGGCCCGGCATCGGCGCGCTCACCGATGCCGGGCCGGACGCTCAGGGCCTGAACGTCCTACGGAGCTGGCAGTCTCGACTGCGCGGGGGACATCGGCGTCGTCATGGGTGCCGCCGGAGCCACCGTCTGCGGTCCAAGCGAGGACAGGTCCTTCTCCATGAAAAGGAAGAAGGCGGTCACCACGGCGAGGCCGACAACCAGCGCCGCCCCCAGCTTCTGGTCTCGGTAGGCCGCGTAGACCGCGGCCCCGCCGAACGCGAGTGCGACAAGGAGCGTGAGCATTACCGATCACCACCGAAGGGTGTGATCGCCGAGAGTGTCTTGTGGGGACGGGGGATCGATGGCGTCCCCCTGTGTGACTTCAGGGCGTGCAGCCCCTTAGTCTCGGTTCCAGCACTGATGGTTTCGATCCAATCTTGATATCGGCTTCCGGCAGGAGCACGGGTTGGGTAACGAGCTGTCGGACTACGTTGGTGGCCCCCCGTTGGCGCGGGGGGTCACCGCTTTTTTCGCCTCCTGATGTCGAGAGCGATCATCGGACTACTTGGTGGGCAACAACGTCCCGTCGACGGCGCTGGGCCCCGGCAGCAACAGGTCCACCCGCCCTGCCAGGCGCTCGATTTCCGCGTTGCTCAGGTTCAGGTCGAACGGCGCGGCAAGCCTGTAGGTACGCACCCGCTCGAAGCCGCGCATCGTGCGCGCGTTCATCACTTCGTCGAACCCGGCGTCCAGCAGCAGCTTGTGACCCAGCAGCTCCTCGATGCCACGCGCCACCGTGTGGCGGCCCAGGCCCAGCGCCCTGGCGCCGCGGGTGTCCTGCGGAAGGGTGAAGGTCTCCTTCCTCCTGCTCATCGCGGCCAGCAGGACGGCCTTGCCAGGCATCCCCAGCTTCTGGTGCCAGCCGTCGCGCCAGTAGGAGAAGGGGACTCGGAAGTAGACGTCTCCCTTCGCGCCGGCAGGGGCGGTGTAGGGCAGCTGGACCTCCCCGACCGGCCCGCACTCTCGCAGCTTGACGATGCGCTTGAGGTGGCCATCCGGCCGACGCTCGATCAGACCCAGCTTCTCCAGGTGCTGCCACTGGCGCGAGACGGCAATGCTGGCCTTCTTGTCGGGACTCATGTAGATGCCGGCTGCCCGTCCCCACAGCTGCGAGCGTTCGGTGACGCCGTAGTCGCCACTGGTGGTGACCGCGTAGACGAGCAGCAGCAACTCCATTGCGTGCGGGAGCCGCAAGAGCTTGGACAGGGGGCCCGGACCGGTAGTCGGCTCCCCGTGCTGACCCGGGACGCGGGCCTGGACGAACTCCCGGCGGATCGGGAAGACGTCGTCGCGCCGCTGAGAGCGCCGCAGCAGGTGCTCGATCGACTCCTCCCGGGTCATCACCCGCTCGGCCATGCCCCCCACCCCCTCCGCTGGCGCCCCAGCGGCGCCTTCGGGAAGAGCATGCCGTCATCCATGCCGTACGGCCGAATGCCGTCCTCCCGTTCTGAACACCCTCATCACCGGTGCCAGCGGAAGTGTTAGCTCCAAACTTCAAACGACCCCCGTGTAGGACCGTATGTGCCGAAAGCGCAGGTCGTCGAGCAAAGCCATCAGATCCACGCTCACTACGCGCCCGTAAGGTTGCAGGTTCAGAACCAGTTGGCTGCGTAGAAAAGGGCCGATCGGGATGCCACCCAGAGAATGTCAGCGGAACGCTGACGCGGGGTGGTTCAGCGTCCGAGAGAGGGGCCGGAGCGGCCCTGGGTCGGCGGCTGGTACCGGTACTCGCTCTGCGCACGCCGGGCGTTCTCGCGGGCCTGCGCGGCGGCCTGCTGCCGGGCCTGCTTGATGTACTCGGCGCGCTGCCGGGTCTCGGCGGCGTGCTGGGTTGGGGCCTGGGTCGCCATGCGCGAGCGCAGCGTCTTCTCCTCCTGCAGTTTGCCCGCCGTGGTGGTGTGCCTCTGCGCGATGCCACGCTGCTCCGCGGCCTGGCGCTCGGCGAGGTCGACCTTCCGGGCGACCACGCTGTTGGCGATCCGCTCGATCTCCGGGAGCCGTTCGCGCATCGCGGCGAGCCGGCTGCGCAGCTCGTCGACGTCGCGCGGGCCCTCCCGTCGGGAGCCCTGCTCCTCGAACAGGCCGATCGTCTCCGGGCTGCGGATTGCGGCCCACGCTTCGCGCCCGGCGTCCTCGGCGGCCCGCCCGGCCCGAAGGATCTCGCGGTACGCCTCGCTCTCCTTCTTGTCGTACTCGGCGGCGATCTCCAGCGTCTCCTTGCGGCTGGTGCCGGCCAGCCGCAGAGCCAGGCGTGACTTGCCCTTCGCCTCGGCCACCCGGCGGAGGACTTCCTGTGCGTGCCGCACGGCCTCGCGCGCCTGCTGCTCGTTGTGCCGCTCCGTCGCGGCGAGCGCGGCAAGCTCGTCGGCGCGGTCCAGCACCGCGGTGACCTCGCGGACCCGCTCCTGGCCGGGGGTGACGGGCCCGGCGAGCTGCGCCCGCTTGGCCTCGGCCTGGCCCATGAAGTCGGCGGCCAGGCGCTCGGCGCGGCGACCTTCGGCGGTCCGCTCGGCGATCAGCGACGTGAGCCGCTGAGCCGAGAGGTGCCCGTACCGGCGCTCGCCCCAGGCCTCGAACTGAGGTTCCGGCCGCTTCTCCTGCTGCGGCTCGGGCCGGGAGGCGAACCCGGCGGCAAGCAGCTGCTCCAGGCGGGCCTTCTGCTCGTCGGTCAACTGCGGCACGTCGTCGCCCTGCAGACGCTCCCGGGCGGCGTCCAGACGGGCCTGACGGTCCGCTGCGCGCTCGTTGGCCGCGTCGGGTTCCGCCGGGTCGGGAACAGCCCGTGCGGCGCTCTCAGCTAGCTCCGGCTTCTCCTGGAGCGGTTCGACGCGGTCTTGCTCTCCGCTCTGCTGGACGGTGTCCTCGACGGTCCGATCGTGCTCGGGCTGCGCCTGGCGCGGGATCATCAGTGCAACGGGCTGCACCTCGGGTGCCGGCGCGAGCTCGTCGGAGACCATCCGGTCGTCGTTGTCGTGCTCCAGGGAGTCGGCGTACGCGGCGACCGTCCGCTCCAGCAGCTCCTGATCCGTGCGGGCCTCGCCGAGACGGCGGCGGGTCTCCTCGCTCTCGACGACGTCGGCGGGCAGCCACAGATGGGTGGCGATCCGGTCGCGGGAGAGCGCCGGGTAGAGGCTGTTCGCGTCGGCGCCCACGCCGTAGACCAGCGTGTAGTCGCAGGTGAGGCCCTGCGCGGCGGCGATGGACATGGCGTAGCCGTGCTGCAGGGCGCCGTCGGCGATCTGGTCGGCGGTGATCCAGGCACGCTCCACGGCGTACTCGCCGTCCTCGGCGGGGCGGCGCCATTCGACGGAGACACCGCCCTTGGCGGCGTAGGTGACCTGCCCGCGGTAGCCGTTGAGGACGTCGACGTCGCCGCCCCGGCGGGTGCGGTAGTCGTTGCGCTTGATCCGGATGACGTCCCCGGCCGCGAGCTCCAGGCGCTCGCCCCCGGCCAGTGCGTACGTCTGCCCGCCGGTGAGTTCGCCGGCCTTCTTGCGCAGTTCGCGGGCACCGCCGTTGAGGACCTCGACGTCCGCGTTGCGGGCGGCGAGCACGACCAGGTCCTCGATCTGGTCGTGGACGTCGCCCTCCAGGCGGTCGACGGTGTCCTTCCACGCACCGAGCATCGCGGCGTACGCATCGTCGGGCGTGCGGACGGCGTGGACGCGGCCGTGCTCGGCGAGCATCGACAGTGCAGTGCGGCGTCCGCCGTCCAGCCACGCCTCCAGCGCGGCCCGCTCCACCGCGTCCTTCTGGCGGCGGTTCTCCGACAGCTCCAGCCCGCCCGTGATCTCGTGGGCGCGCTTGAAGGCGCCGCCGACTCCGATCGCCTTCAGCTGGGCCCAGTCGCCGATCTCGACGACCTTCACGCCGTGCTCGGCGGCCGCCGTGAGCAAGTCGGCGACGTCGCGGTCGTCTACCATCGCGGCCTCTTCGAGGACCAGGACGTCGGTGTCGGCCATGCGGCGGCCGCCGTCGCGGATGTCCATCAGCCACGTCGCCACCGTCGCCGACTTGATGCCGGATTCAGCCTGCAGCTTGGACGCGGCGACCGCCGCGGTGGCGGCGCCGGACACGCGAAGGCCGGCGGCCTCCCAGCCCATCCGTGCGGCGGACATGATCGTGGTCTTGCCGGTGCCCGCCTTGCCGCGCAGCACGTCGACGCCGTGCCCGGCGGTGAGGAACCGCATCGTGGCGGCGCGCTGCTCGTCGGACATGACGAACGGGCGCAGCGGGTCGGTGGTGCGCTGGGTCTCGAAGGTCGCGATGGCGAGCTCGGCGGCTTCCACCGTGAGCTGTGCTGTGCCCTCGTTCAGGCGGTCGGCGGTCGTCTCGGCGATCGTCTGCTCGGCGGCCAGGATCGTCGCGTGGGTGTAGCGCTGGGGGTTGGTCAGGTGCGCCATGCCCTTGGCCGGCAGCGCGACCGCCTCACCCTCGACGGCGAGGACGGCGTCGGTCAGAGTCTCGGCGGCTGCGATGTCGGGCACGCCGAACGGGCAGGCGTCGATGACATGGGCCAGGACGTCGGCGCGCGTGACGGCTTTCCGCGACTCGGTCAGACCACCCTCGCGGCGCCAGATGAACGCGGCGATCTCTTCGGGGGAGGGCACGATCGGGCCGCCGCCGGGGCCTGCGACGGACGGGCCGTCGGGTCCTTCGGGGCCGGGGATCGCGCGGCGGATCATCGCGTCGACGTCGTCGACGACCGTCTCGGCGCGAGCTCGCCAGGCGGCGCGGACGTCGGCCTGGGTGATGGTGGTGTTCTTGCCCTCAGCGAGCTGGCGGGCGATGAGCTTCTGCTCGCCGGTCGTCGCGTCTTCGGCGGCCGCCGCGACGATCTGCGCGTTGCGGCGGGAAAACGCGCGGCGCAGGTTCTCGTCGATGCCGACGACCTCCCACGCGCCGGTCTCGGCGTGCCGCTCCCAGCGCATCCCGAACCGCTCGCCGGTGACCTGCCGCAGGCGGGCCTTCACCATCGCGTCGGCGGCGTGCGCGTGGCGCATGATGTCGCGGCCGCCGGCCCCGACGGTGCGCCACTTGCCGTCCTCGGCGTACGCCATGTTCGCGAGGTTGCCGTGGACGTGCAGGTGCGGGTCGCCGACCTCGCCGCCGACGGGGCGGGCGGAGTAGTGCACGGTCATCCAGCCGAGGAACCCGGAGGTGTCGACGCGGTCGGCGGTCTTGCCGTTGCCGTGCTCGCCGGCCATCGCGTACGCGGCCCAGCCCTCCAGCGCGCCGAACGTTTCGCGGGCCACCTCGAGGAACGCGCCGCGCAGTTCTTCGGACTTCTCGTCCCCGGCGAGGGCGACGGCGGCGCTGTAGGTCTTCGACAAGTCGAGCGTGACGTCGTAGCCGCGGTTGCCGACGCGGATCCGGGCGTCGGCGTACTCGCGGGCTTCCGCCACACCGCCCCGTCCGTACAGCTCGGCGAGGTCGATGCCGGTTGCCTCGGCGAGGTTCTCCGCCGCGCGGAAGGGCACACGGTGGCGGTCGCCCTCGCGGTGCACGCCGCGCTGCAGCCGGGCGAACCTCTTCACCAGTTTCTCGTCGTCGCCGAGCAGCTGCTCGACGCTCACACCGCGTTCGGCGGCCGCCGCCTCGATCGCCTCGGCGAGGGGCCGCGCCTGCACCTTGCCGCGCGGGTCGACGGCCACCTTCGGCGTCACCAGCAGCTCGCCGGTCAGCGGGTGCCGGCCGTCCATCAGGAGACGCGCCTGGTCCTTGTCGACGCTCTGCCCGGCGACCAGGCCGACGTCGGCGAGGCCGCCGCCGATCCACTCCAGATCACGCGCGTCGCCGAGGCGGTAGTCGACCTGCGCGTCCTCCCCTTCGACCTCCAGGCCACGCTGCTCCTCGTGCTCCAGGTCGCATCCGCACTGCCCGGTCAGCCGGTACTCGACCTGCTGCATGTCCGGGCCCAATGTGGTCACCCACGCCATCGCTACTCACCCCCTCCCGCGTCGATGATCTTGAAGTCCGTTGACGTATGGCGCAGCCATACCTTGGTACTTCCTCTTTTGATCTTTGGGTCCATGACAGTACCTCCGGATTGCCGGTTGACCAAAGAGGTCATCCGGGAGGGGTATTCGCACTGCTGACCTGCGCTGAAAGCGCAGACAAGAGGTGCTTGGAAATGGGTCCGGTCAAGGCGAAATCGGACACCGGGAACTCGGTCGTCAGACCGTGGTCAAGGGGCTGCGCGATAGAGGGCCGCGGCCGCCGTGCGGCACGCGGAATGCGTGCCGCACGACGAAGGCCGACGGGCGTTCAGCGGGGCCGCCAGATGGACAGGGCGCGGCCCTTGCCGCAGAGCTGGCACACGCCGCGACCGTCCTCACGGGCGGACTGCTCCTCGGTGTAGAAGAGGTCCATCACCAGGCGCGTGAGCGGCCGGAGGATCGCCGGGGGCAGCGGAATCTCAAACGGGTTCTCCTCGATGCCGACGGCGTCACCGGCGGGGGGCCGGGCCCCGGCCGTGACGGTGAGGGTGACGTCCAGGCCGACGTCCACGGTCACGGTGGCCGGTCCGGTCGAGGCGCCACCGCCGGCGGTGGCGGTGGCGGTGGCGGGCGGCACCAGGAGGAGCCGCCAGTCGGCCAGGCCGCCGTGGGTCTCGTGGCCGGGCAGGGAGGTGTAGGTGTCGACCAGCACCTGGAGCGCCTCGGCGAGGCGGGCGTCGGCGATCCCGGGGTCGCTGTGGAGATGTGACATCGGGGTGGTTCCTTCCGCAGGGTCGGGAGGCTGCGTGATCACGCAGCCTCCCCCGGCCTACGGCATCCCGGGCGGCCTTGGGGCGGGCAACTTCGTCCCCTCCCGCCCGGCGGGCAACGATCTTGATTCCGGCTCCGCCTGGCGGGCCAGCTGCCCGGCGCCAGCCCGGATTTCCGGGCCGGGTGCGTGGTGCACGGAACGCAAAAAGGCCCCTGCTCCGCGACCGGGAGATCCGGTGCGGAGCAGGGGCCTTCGTCGAGCGGGTCGGTCCTATGTCATCGGGCGGCGTACGGGCCGGGCGTCTTCACCGGTTCCGGCGGAACGGGTCGGCGAGGTCGCCGCGCAGCACGCCGTGTACGAGCTGGGCGACCTCGGCGGCCCCGGCCTCGGTGACCGGGGCGTGGATCGAGTGGGACGTCGTGCGGGTGGCGTTGAGCATCAGCTCCCATCCGCTGTCCGAGTACAGGGCGACCGCCAGGCCTCCGGCCGCGCCCCACGTGGGCCCGCCGGGGAGCGGGGAGACGCCGACGCCCATGCGGACGGGCGTGGGGACGACCTCCAGGCCCTCGGCGGTCAGCGCGGCGCGCAGGACGGTGGACAGCTGGCTCAGCTCGGTGGAGGTCCGCTCGGTGGCCGGGCGGCGGTACTTCCGGGTGATCGCCTCGGCGGCGGCCTGGGCGAGCCATCCTTCGTCGTCGGCGGCCTTGCGGTCCAGGCCGTGCTGCTCGGCGGTGGCGAGGTAGGCGTCCAGCAGGGCGGCGGCCTCGGTGACGAGGCTGTCGGCGTACAGCCCGGCGTGGCCGTCGTAGATACGGCGGATCCGGGCGGGCGAGTCGGTGGTCGGGGTGCTCATCTGGTTCCCTTCATGGGTGAAGCCCGGGGCCGGTTCCGACGGCCCCGAGCTTCATGCTGTCGCCCCGTGGTGCCCCGGCGGGCTGGAATGCCGGGACGGGACCCTTGGGGGCGTTGGGTCTAACGGGTCTGGTCGGGCTTCACGGCCGTGTCGAGGTGGTCCAGCGCGCGGTGCAGCAGGGGCCGGTGCGCGGCGTAGAGGGTGCGTCCGGCGGTGGTGATCGCGGCGTCGAGCTGGTCGAGGGAGCCGAAGGGCCACCAGGTGGCGTCGAGGGCGTCGTCGGCGGCGATGACGGTCACGGTGGCGGGCAGCAGGTAGAGCGCGCTGGTGGAGGCGACCCAGGCGTTATCGCTGTTGCGCCAGTCGTCTACGAGGTCCTGGCCGAGGATGACCGGGCGGTGGTCGGAGAGGTCGACACCGGTCTCCTCGCGGAGCTCGCGGACCAGGGCGGCCGGGGCGGTCTCGCCCGGGTCGACCATGCCGCCCGGGATGGCCTCCACTCCGATGTCGTCCCGGGTGATCAGCAGGACCCGGCGGTCCTGGCCGGCGCCCGCGACCACGATCGGGTCGGCGGCGGCGTTCTCTCCCCACTTGCCGAGGTTGCGGCCGATGCGGCCGGTGCGGCCGTGGGGGTGCAGCGGCCAGCCCCGCTCGTCGAGATGGAACTTCACGAGCGCGGCGGCCTGTCGCTGGGGCCAGTCGGTCACGTCGGCGGGCGTCCGGGCTGCCTCCGCCCAGTGGGGCACGTGGTGGGCCAGGGCCGCGGGCTGCAGCTCTGGCGGCGTGATGTCCGTGGGGCTGTACTCGCTCATGTCTCGTCCTTCTCTTTGGGCTGGGCGGCGTCGATGCGGACGCCGGGCAGTCGGGTGTCGATGGCGTGATGCTGGCCGTCGTCGGTGATGACGAGGACGGTGAGGTGCTGGTGTCCGTCGGCACCGCGGGTGAGCCAGGCGGTGTCGACGTCGGCCTCGAAGGTGACCTGGACGCGGCGGCCGGGGCGGGCGAGGGCGCGGTGGCGGGCCTCGTCGTCGTTGAGGGCCTGGGGGCGCGGGGCCGGTGGGGTGTGCGGCACGGTGACGGTGGTCGGGTGCAGGGTCCAGACCGAGGTCTCGCAGCTGCACGCGGTATCGACCAGCGGAGGCGCCGACTTGTAGGCGGCGCGGCAGCGGCCGCAATACCAGACTCGGCAGGTGCCGGGCCTGGCGCTGGGGGTCACGGGCCGGTGGGGGCCGCAAGGGCGGTCCGGGCCCGATCGATGCGCTGGGCGGGGTAGTCGCTCGCGTACCCGGCGGCCTCGTCGAGTTGTTCGGCGGCGTCGCCCTCAGGCAGGTCGCGGCTGGTGTCGGTGATGAGGTCCCCGAGCAAGTGCAGGAGGCCACCGTCCCCGCCGTCGGGGCGGTGCAGGGCGTCCAGGATGAGCTGGCGGTGCTGGGGCTGGAGGACGCCAGCGGAGGCATCGCGGTGGGCGTCGGCGAGGGCGTGGCGGGCCAGGTCCAGGAGGTGGGCCAGGCGGCGGCCGGTCGGGTCGGTCATCGCGGGTCCGTTCCGTACGTGGTGAGCAGGACGGTGACGGCGGCGGCGCTGACGCCGATGAAGCGGTGGAGGGCCTCGTCGAGCTCCATCCACGCGCTGCCCGGGCCGGTGATCTCCTCGTGTGCGCCGCCGTCCGGGTCGAGACGGGTGGCCTGGCAGTGGTCGACGTAGCCGCGCTTGCCGGTGCGGTCGGCCAGCCACAGGAAGAAGGCTCCCCTGTCGATGGCTGCGTGGGTCAGTCCGTTGATGGCGGCGCCGGCCAGGAGCGCGGCCGGGCTGACCCGGTAGCCGAACGCCCGGGTCAGGGTGAGGGCGAGTCCGGTCTGGATGGCGGTGTACTCGGCGGAATGTCGGGCCACGGCCCTTCGGCCGCGGGCGGAGGCGCTCGTGGTCGGCTCGCCGGTCCGGCCGTCGCCCTCCCGCGCGCTGGTGCCGTCCGAGTAGACGCGGTGCTCGCCGTAGAGGCGCTTGCACTTCGCGGTTTCGCTGGCCTGGCCCCAGTGGTCACAGAAGCCGTGGGTCGCCTCGAAGGCGGCGAGGAGGGCGCCGAAGAGGGCCAGGCGCTCAATGGAGGCCGGGCGGCCGAGGGCGGCCGCGGCACGGGTGAGGCGTAAGGCGGGGCGGATCATGCGGTTGTCTCCAGGAGTCTGGTGCGGGTGGGCGGCTTGGGCGGCCCGGTGCAGCGCGTGCGGCGCCGGGCCGGGTGTCAGCTGGTGCGGCGGCGGGGTCCGTCAGCGGTGCGCCGGGAGGGAACGCGGACGGTTCCGCTGACGCTGCTGGCGATGACGTCGAGGTTGTCGGTCTGGGCGCGTTCGGTGGCGTGGACGGTGATGTCGCCGGACACCGAACGGGCGGTGATGTCACCGCCGGCGTTGGCGTGGACGGTGATGTCGCCGGAGACGGTGTTGAGCTGTGCGGTGCCGCCGAAGTCGCCGATGGTGATGTCGCCGGACGCCGTGCTGGCCTCGGCGAGGTCGGTGCGCCCGAGGCGGATCTCCCCGCCCTGCGTCTGTACGTGGAGGCAGGGCGCGTCGTACACGCTGATGGCGCCGGACTGGGTGGAGACGATTGCCTGCTCGACACGGTCGTTGACGGCGACGTCGCCGGACTGGGTGGTGGTGGCGATGGACGTGAGGAGGCCCCAGGTCCGGACGTCCGCGGAGTCGGTGCGGACCAGGACCGAGCTGCCCTCGGGGACCACGGCCGCGATCTCGACGGGGGAGCCGGCGGTGCCCACGCTCGGGTGGGTGGCGCCGATGACGACTCCTCCAACGATGGTCTGGCTGATCACGCCGTAGTTGTGTCCGATGAACTGCATGCTTCCGCTGGTCAGGGCCGCGGCCTGGGCGGTGCCGCTGCCCTCGACGTGGGCGACAAGGGCGCCGCGGGCGTCCCAGTGGAGGCGGGCTTCGCGGACGGCGTCGGCGCAGGGCCCGGTCTCGTCGGCGGTGCGGATGGCGATCGTGGCGGCGGTGGCGGTGGCGTCGGCGCGGACGGTCACGGTGCCGTGGGCGCCCAGGAGGCTGGTGTCGATGTTGATCGGTCCGGCCTGCGGGGCGGTGAGGATGCGCTCATGGGACATGCTGGTGATCTCCTCGGTTCTGCTCTGGACGGGGAGCCCCGGGCGGCCGTACCTCTGGCCGATGCTGCGGCCGCCCGGGATCTGCGCCGGCCTACTGGTCGGCGGTGTAGCGCTTGACCTGGTTGCGGATGTGCTCGCGGCTGAAGTCGAGGTGTTCCGCAACGGCCTTCTGGGTGAGGTTCTTCGAGTCCATCTCCGTCTTGACCGCCGCCCAGTAGGTGCGCTGGGCGTTCTCGATGGCCTTGTCCCGCGCGGCGGCGGCCTCGTCGAGGCGCTTCTTCGCGGCGATGGTCTCGTCGGTGTCGGGTCGGGTGGGGGTCATGGGGATCGGGCTCCGTCTCGGGTGTGAGGGACGATGTGGCTGCCCCCTGCTCCGGGTTGGAGCGGGCTGGGACGCGGGGCGGTCGGCGTCAAGGTTGGTAGCCGGGTGGCCGACCGCCCCGTGCATCAGGTCCGCGGGCCGGTGCAGCCGTGGGCGTCGGGGTCTCCGAGGAGCCGCTCGGCGGTGTTGATGTCGTGGTCGCTCCACCGGTCCGCGCGGATGCTGGTCCCGCAGGAGGCGCAGGACCAGGTACGGCCGCCGCGCAGCTGCCCGTTGATGCGGGCGGTGGTCCGGCGGAGGGCGTCGCCGAAGAACGTCTGGGCGAGGATTCCGGCGGCGACGGCGAGGCCGCCCAGGAGGGCGAGCCGTCCGGCCTCGGGCCCGGAGTCGTGGAGGTAGGCGTTTGCGGCGAGCAGGGCGGCGACACCGGCGAGGATCGGGCTCACCAGCTCGGCGCTGATCACGGCGGCGTAGCGGATGCGCAGGCTGATGCTTCGGGGCGCGGGCGCCGGGGTGTTGGTGGTGATGACCTCGGTCATGGGCAGGCGGCCTTCCTGTTCGACGGTGGGCTGGACGGTCAGATGAGGGTGACGGCGAGGGCCAGGGCGAGGGCGCCGAGCGCTCCCGCCGTGGTGAAGATGGCGACCCTCAGGGTGCGCATCTTCTTGAGGGCGATCTTGGAGAGGACCACGAGCCGCTCGGCGCTGCGGTCGACGGTGAGGTCGGCGGTCACCTCCTCGGGCGTGCAGGTGGCCCAGTGAAGGTAGGAGCCGCGGGTGTCTCCGCCGAGGCGGGGCAGGACGATCGCGAGGACCAGGAGCATCGCGGCGGCGAGGCCGGCCACGCCGAGTCCGGCGAGGACGGTGGCGGCGACCGGGAGGTCGCGGCCGGGGACGGCGGCGATGAGGACCGCGAGCGGGATTCCCAGGACGGTGAGGAGCGCGGAGGCCTTGGCATCGGTCCGGCCCATCTCGGCGATGACGTCAGTGCGGGCCTGCAGGAGGCGCGCGCTGGTGGTGGTGTCGGCCGGGGTTGTGGAGGGCTGCGTCATGGCGTTCGGCTCCCGTGTCTCGGTCGGTGCGGGCTGCTGCCCACACCCAAAGAATGCCAACTCAAAGTTGGCATGTCAATACGAAGTTGGCCAACTCAAAGTTGCCAGTACGAGAAAAGCCCGGACCCCCTAGTCAGGGCGCCCGGGCCAAGTTGGATCTGTTAGACCCAATGGGGTCAACTGCTGTTGAGCTAGGCGAACTGCGGGGCGGGCAGGGCGCAGGCGCGGGCGAGGGTGGCCCACAGCAGGTCGTCGCGGCCGTACTGCGGGTCGACGACGGTCAGCTGTGCGGCGCGGGTGACGGCGGCGTGGGCGGCGGGGCCGATGAGGTGGCAGGGCCAGGTCGACTGGAGGACCTCGTGGTCCTCGTGCGCGCCGAACGCGGTGAAGGGGGCGTCGTCGAGAGTGGTGACGACGAAGCCGTTCGGGCACGGTCCGGCCGCGACGGCGGTGTGGAGGGCCACGCGCAGGCCCGCCTCCTCGGCGGCGGCAACCAGGCGGCGCAGGAGCGCGATGTCGTCGACGAAGCCCGAGACGCCGGCGCGCTGGCGCCAGTGGCCGGTGGCGTCCCGCTCGTCCAGGCCCGGCTGGGAGACGGTGGTGACCAGTCCGGCCCGGTTGAGTCCGGCGAGGACGGGGACCAGGTGTTCGGTCTCAGGGTCGGGCCCGTAGCGGGGGATGAGGCCAGGTGCGCTGGCGATGGCCCCGGTGAGCCACAGGACCATGCGGTCGCCGAGATCCTGCAAACTCTCGGTGCTGCGCCACAGGGCGCGGTCGGTACGGCTCATCCAGGGCAGTCGGATCTTCACGGTGGGTCCTTCCGCGGGGCGTTGGGGTGTTGGGTCCAACAGGTCTGACTGATGCTGGTCTGGGGTTCAGCTGTACGGGTCGCCTGGCTGGGCCGCGGTCTCCTCGGTGCGCACGGGCGGGTTCCAGCGGGGAACCGCATCCCGGTGGCCCCACTCATGACCGCAGTCGGCGCACCACCACACCCGCCCGCCGTCGTCCCTGTCCTGCCACAGCACGTCGTCGCCGTCGCACTGGGGGCACCAGTGGCCGGGCGGGCGCCGACGGCGGCGTAGCCGGGGCAGCAACCTCACGGGTTGATCTTCGAGACGGTGGAGGTGACGCCGTCGATGCCGTCGTGGATCTGGGGCGCCACGGTGGTGCCCGCGAGGAAGAAGCCGAACAGGACGGCGACCAGGGCGGCGGGCCACTTGAGGTGGCCGCCGCGGATGAGGACGACAAGCACGAGCGCCAGGACCAGGACAGCGGAAAGCGAGAGCTGCACGGCAGTCTCCTTCGGGTCGGTGGTAGACGCCGCGCCCGCGCCGGAGCGGGCCGGGCGGGCGCGGCGAGGGGCATTAGACCTGTTGGGGCTAACAGGTCTGCGTGGTGTTCGCGAGAGGCCACAGGGGGCCTCCCGGTGGTCAGCCCACGATCATGTGGTCGGGGTGGCCGTGCAGCATGTGGTTCACGCACTCCGGGCAGTCCTCGCGCGGGGCGAGGTGCTTGTGCATCTCGTGGGAGTCGTAGGCGTGGCGCCAGCACTGCGTGCACTCGCCTCGGGGCGGGTTCATGGCCGTCTTGCTCGCCATCGTGCTCTCCGTTCAGTAGGGGTCGATGGTGACGCGTGCCCTGTGTTGGACCTGTTGGGGGCGGCAGGTCCAACACAGGCTGAGCTGGGCTATTCGCCGCCGCCAGAGTCGCCGTCGCGCATCTTGCGCTCGTGGCGGCGGGCTCCGTAGGCGCCGGCCTCCTTGACGCCGTCGCGGGCCAGGCCGATGCCCTCCTTGCCGAGTCCGGCGACGGAGCCGACGGCGCTGGCTGCGGATCCGGCGACCTGCCCGGCCGCGCCCGCGATCTGTCCGGCGGCCCCGGCGGTGGCGGCGACGGCGCCGAAGAAGGCGGTCATCGCCCCGCCCCCGCCGCGCGGCACCCGGGCCGGGGCCGCAGGAGCCGCGCTCTTGCCGCCGTTCTGGGCGGCGGCGAATGCCTGGGCGGCCTTGCCGCCGCCGGCCTGGGCTCCGGCCGGGGCGCCGAGAGAGATGATCTCGGCGTCCACCGGCTTGCCGGTGGGGAGCTTGCCGCGCACCCGCCCGGTCTTGCCGGGGGCGGCGAGGGCGGCGAGCTCCTCCTTGGTGACCTCGGCCACGGGGAACATGCACTCGGCCGGCGGGCCCTGGCGGCCGTCGTCGTCGGTGAGGCGGTGCTGCTGGCCGCAGCTGCCGAGGACACCGGCCGGGGTGACGTACAGGCGCAGGACCTTGGGGGCGTAGCCGGTCTTGGCCTCGGGGCAGGTGACGGCGTGGCCGCCGAAGACGGGGCGGCCCTTGAAGACGATCTGGTTGCTCATCAGTCCTGCTTCCAGGTGCCGGTGACGATGCCCTCGAAGGTGCCGGTCTTCGGCTTGCGGCTGCCGCTCTTGCCGCCGGCCATCGCACCGATGACGACGGCGCCGACGACGATCGCGGTGATGAACTTGAGCCCGGTCAGGGTCGCGGCCCACAGGCCCGCGGCCGCCGCTGCGGCCCCCGCGCCTACGGCGGGGCCGTAGATCGCGGCGAGGGCGGCCAGGGAGCCGCCGCCGATGAGGTAGCAGGCGGCCTTGACCTTGCGCGAGTTGGCGGTGAGCCAGTCCGGCAGGTTCCGGTGCCCGGCCGCCGGGAGGGGGCCGGCCGACGGTGTGAAGTCCGGGATGGGCGCGAGCGGGACGACCTCGTAGGAGACCTCGCTGCCGCCGTCGGCGGTGGTGCGGTGGATGGTGCGCAGGGTGTAGCCGGGGGGCGGGACCGGCACCGTGGGCGCGGCTGCGGCGTACGGGGCCGGGGTGGTGTCGAAGGCCGACTCGAGGAGCTTGGCCTCCTCCAGGAGGCGGTGGACGTGTGCGGCGGCGGTCGGGTCGACGGTGGTCTCGGTCACGGGCTTGGCTCCTTCGGTCCGGGTGTCAGCGGGGGCGGAACGGTCGGCGGTGGGCATGATCGGCGGGTCTCCCTCGCGTGATCGTTTTGTGGTGGTTTGTGTATGCGGCGCGGGATGCGACGCGATACGTCGTTGCAGGTCAGCGGCTGCGACGGGGCTGCGATGAGGGGGTCGGCGATGCGACGCCGTCGCATGATCGGCGGCGGCGTCGCATCGGCGTCGCATGCGCTGACCAGGCACGACGCATCGCGTCGTATGGCCGTCGCATGGGCTATTCCGGGGCAATCCCGGCGGCTGTGCGGACGTCGGCGAGGAGGTAGCCGCGGCCCCTGGGGGCCACCGTCCACTCGCGGGTGACGAGTTCGCGGTCGGTCCCTTCGAGGTCCTTGGCGATCTCCTCGGCGAGGCGCCGGCCCCCGGCCCGGTTGTAGGCGGAGGTGGCCGTCTTGAAGTCCTCGTGGTCCTCGGGCACCTCGTCTACGCCCAGGGCCTCCCAGCTCCAGGTGTCGGGGTCCAGGACCGCGAGGTGCTGCAGGAGGTCGGCGGTGCGCAGCCGGTCGACGTTCCCGGCCTTGGCGAACGCGTCGAGCATGAGGGTGAGGACCGTGGTCTTCTCCAGTACCGCGGTGCCCGTCCTCGGGCCCGGGCGGCCTGAGCCGGTGGGCCCGCCGGCCATGGACGACGCGCCTGTGACGGCGATGAGGTATTCCTCGACCTGGTCCGCGAACTGGCCCGGGGCCCGTCCGAGTTCCTCGCGCAGTTCGCGCCCGGCGGCGATGATGTCGGCCGCTCCGTCGTATTCCTCGTCCTCGATGAAGAAGCCGCGGATGATTTCGCCCGGCGCGCCGTCGATGTCGACGATCGCGCCGCCCTTGAGGGATTCGGGGATGTCGTGGGCGCGCAGGCCCGCGCCGGTGGCGCCGTCTTTGAGGATCGCGTTGGTCTGCACCGATCCGCCGGTGCGGGTCGCGACTCGCGCCCCGGAATTGCTCTTGTATCCGCGCGGAATGGTGTTCGCGTCCGGGTCCTGCGTGGAAACGAGGACGGTGATGTTCAGCGCGGCCGCGAATGCGGCGAGTTCTTCGAGCTGTTCCGCGATCCGGTCGGCCGCCTTGAAGGTCCTCCGGCCTTCCTCGTCGGTGGGGTCGGGGAGGCGGATGCTGCTCGACGCGTACTGCTTGTACTCGTCGATGATGAGGATTTCGAGCGGGAACAGGTCGAGGTCCTTCTCGCCGAGCTTGGCCCGGC
Organism: Streptomyces sp. NPDC029216; assembly: GCF_040648015.1. Taxonomy (NCBI): domain Bacteria; kingdom Bacillati; phylum Actinomycetota; class Actinomycetes; order Kitasatosporales; family Streptomycetaceae; genus Streptomyces; species Streptomyces sp. NPDC029216. The sequence goes on from NZ_JBEZWL010000039.1 coordinate 19,344, forward strand.
CCTGCTCCTCCAGGTAGTCCTCGCGCCGGTACGCCTCGGCGAGGAGCGCGTCCAGCAGGGCGATCAGCCGCTCGGGCCGCCGGCCGAAGAACGTGCTGCAGATCGGGGCGTAGCCGCGGTGCTCGCCCGGCTTGGCCCCGGCGACCAGGCGCAGGTTGACCCTGGGGTCCAGGCCCAGGCCGCAGATCAGGTTGCGCAGGATCATGCCCTTGCCGGTACGGCTCATCCCGCCGAGCAGCGCCATGACGTGCCGGAGCTTGAGGTAGATCGGCAGGCCGCGCCGGTTGAAGCCGATCAGGATGCCGCGCTTCCACACGTCGGTGCGCTCGGGGTTGTCGACGAGCGGGGAGGTGCGGGCCTCGCCGAACGGGTCGGAGGTGCAGTACCAGAAGGAGACCCGGGAGGGGGAACCGTCCTGCTGGATGTCGAGCCAGTGCACCTCGACGTCGAGCGCGGCCGCGATGGCCTCGCGCTTGGCCATGACCTGGGAGAAGGTCACCTCGTCGGGCAGCTTGAACTTCGCCTCGACGCCCTTGATCTCCGCCGGGCGGATCGGCTCGGTGAGGGTGATCTCCTGGTCGTCCTTGGTGAACACCTTCGCCAGGCGGAGCACCCGGTTGAGCAGAGTGTCGGTGAGCGGGACGTCCGGTCCGGTCCCGAACGGCATGGCGAACACCTGGGAGAGGGCCTCGTCGGGGTTGCGGCGCTTGTGCTCGCGCAGGCCCATGGCCGAAAGGATGCCGAGCATGAGCACGGCGGCCGGGGAGGAGGCGAGCAGGCCGTAGACGTCGGCGACGGCGACGGCGGCCGCGATGACGGTGAGCACGGCGGTGGTCGTGGCGACGAGCATCGTCTCGCGGCGGCGGGCCCGGGCGGTCTCGTTCCGCTCCTCGCGCAGCGCGGCAATGATGTCGGGGTTGAGGTTCTTGCGGCGGGCCGTGTCGACCATGTCCGCGTATTCCTGGGCGGTGTAGTAGTGCCAGGAGTCGCGGGCGCCGGCCATCATGCCGAGGCCGGAGAGCTTGGACAGCCGCCAGGCGTAGACGTGGCTGTGTCCGGCGTGCCGGGCCAGTGCGTGCAGGAACACCTTCTTGCGGTGGGCCCACACACCGGAGTCGAAGGTGCCGGTAGGAAAGGCGTCCTGCCACTTCCAGCCGCCGGAGGACTTCCGGGGGGCCGGAACCGCTGCGCCGCCCTCGTGCTCCTGGTCGTCGTCGTCGAAGACCAGGCCGCCGGCCACCATCTCGGCGGGCGGCACGGGCACGGGGATCTCGCGCTTGCTGCCGGTGGTGGCGTCCGCCATCCCGGCCCGGGTGTCGCGTACCGAGGCGCGTGCCGCCTTCTCCAGCCGGTCCAGGCTCGCGGGGTCGTCGGCGAACAGGGTGGAGAGGTCGTCCGGAATCCGCTCGTCGCCGGGGCCGCCGGGTGCGGACTCGGGGGAGATGTCGGTCATGCTGAGCTTCCTCGCTCTCTGGCTTTCGGGGGGTGGAGGGGTGCGGGGCCCGGGCCGGGCAAGCTGCGGGCCCCGCGATCTGCAAGTGCGCGGGCGGTGCTAGAGCTTGTACTTCCGGCGGAGCTGCCTGTCGGTCTTCTCGTCGGCGGCCTTGCGGGCCGCCTTCTCGGCCTTGAGCTTGCGGTGGGCGGCGGCTTCCTTCTGGGCGCGGGCCATGGCCGCCATCGCCTGGGGGCCGTAGAGCCCGGCGAGGACCAGGCCGCCGCCGGTGAGCAGGGCGCCGATCCAGGTGAAGGTGAGCATCGGCGTCAGGCCGGGGATGCCGCGCCAGACGATGACGAAGGCGGCGGCCGGGACGAGCACCGCGAGGCGCCAGGGCATGCGGCGGGCGGTCTTGGCGGCGGAAGCGCTCACTGTGCGATCTCCTTCGGGGTCGTGTTCGCGTCGTTGTGCGCGGCGGGCGGCTGGGCCAGCACGCCGCAGGCGGGGCAGGGGGCGAGCGGGCGGCCGGAGACCAGGAAGCGGACCTGGGTCATCCAGGGCTCCGGGAGGACGAGCACCGCTCCGGCGGCGAGCAGGCCGAAGACGATCGCGGCGGAGAGTCCCGCCGAGGAGCTGGTGTCGTACGGGAGGGTGTAGCCGTGGCGCCAGGCCCAGCCGCCGGCGGCCGACCCGGCCCACAGGGCGAGCAGCATGTGGACCATGCCGACGGCCAGGCCGGCGGTGTAGCGGGCGCCTCTGACGATGCGCTGCCTCATGGGATGCCTTTCGGGATTCGGACGCTGCGGGTCAGGCCGCGTCACGCTGCTGTTCAGGCTTGGTTAGACCCGTTGGCCCCAACAGGTCCGACGGGAAGAGGGCGTTCTCATCGGCGAGGAGTGCGGCCTGGTTGCGGGCTGCGCGGACCTTGTCGGTCTTGTTGCGCCGACGGACGAAGCAGCCGCGGCACAGGACCATGACCGCCTCGACGGGCAGGCCGATGGCGTCCCGGTCGGAGACCTCCGGGTCGGCCGGAGCCACCACGAGCGGGGATCGGTACGTCTCCCGCTCGTGGCAGCGCTGGCCGGTGGAGTGGAACTTCACCGGGCCGAGTCCGCAGTTCCCGGGCTCCTGCAGGTCGCACTCACAGTGCCCGTTACTGCGTCCCAGGGCCGCCTCGTAGACGGTTCCGGCTAACGCTTCGGGAACCGTCATCGCCTGATTCCCCTCTCGCCCAGGACCTGGGTCAGGTACTCGCGAGCGGTTCCCGGGCGGCACCCGAGGTGTCGGGCCATCTGCCGGTTCGAGGGGTGGCGGCGGAGGTTCTTGCCCTCCTGGGCCGCCTGCTCGACGAGGGCGCGGGCCCTGTCGAGCCGGTCGTCCGCGACCTGTTCCCGGACCTGCTCCTGGGCCTCGTCCGACTGCGTCCCGTCCTCGTCCCCGGACGCGTCCGGGGTGGGGTCGGGAAGCGGCTCCTGCCCTTGCGGGAAGCGGGTTGTGGCCGTTTCGCTTCCCACCTTCGAGAAGGGCGTCCAGGTGTCCAGCGGGTGCACCGGGACGCGATGCGCGATCCACTGCCCGTCGAGTCCGGGAACCACCAGCGGGACCGGGAGGTACGGAGCCGGGATCACCTCCGGAACCGATTCGGACGCGGATTCGGGAACCGCTTCCGGCTCCGGCTCGACGACGGCGGGAACCACCGCGACCGCAACGGGTTCGGTCCGCGAGAACCGGGTGCGTCCGTCCCAGGCCTCGGCCTGGGCGCGCTTGAAGCTCGCCCGGCGCGAGGCGCGGATCTCCCGGATCGACGGCTCGCCGGGAGCCGCGCCGTTCACTCGCTGCCACACCATCGCGTACGCCTCAGGCAGGCTCAGGCCGGTGTTGTCGACGACGCGGCGGGCGCGGCGGACGAGGATCGGGTGCCTGCGGCCGAGCCGCTTCCACCGGATCGTCTCCTCGGCGCTGCGCCCGGAGATCGCCGCCCGCTTCGAGCGCATGACGATCCACCACAGGATCAGGCCGAGCATGGAGGCGCCGGCGTACAGGACCGCCCGGTAGAGCGCCTTGTCGGGGCCGTCCGCCGCTCCGGCGATGTAGTGCCCGGCCGCGTTGATGGCGGCCGCGCCGGTCGCGGTGGCCCAGGTGGCCCGCATCAGCCAGCCGTGCGGGCGGCGCTGCTCGATCGCCTGGGCGGTCAGGCCCGCGAGGGTCAGCGTCATGCCCTCGGTGAGGATCGGGACTCCGCCGGAGGCCCAGCCCATCCCCGCGGCGAGCGCGGCGTCGGCCTGCCCGGAGGCACCGACGGCGAGGGAGACCAAGACCACCGGCAGGCCCCACAGGGGCATGTGGTGGGAGAGCTTCTCGCGCAGCTCGACCAGGCGGCCCGCCCGCTCCTTGCGGCGCTTGGCCCGCAGCTTCTGCCGCTCGGCCTTCTTCTGGAGCGCGAGGCCGACCTTCGCGTTCTTGGCCTCGGTCTTCATCCGCCGCTTGTGCTCGCGGTCGCGGCGCCGCTCCTCAGCGGCCTCGCGCCGGTCGGCCCGGTCCTCGGTGCGGCGGACCTGCAGGTTGGCCCGCTTCTCCTCGCCCCGGCTGCCCGGGATCGGCGCCGACCCGAACGGCGGCTCCTCCCGGTCCTGGCCGTTGACGGGGGTCTCGGTGCTGTACATCGTCATCGGCTGACGACCTCCTTTCGGATCGGGGCGGGGATGAGGTGGAAGACGGCGGCGGCCCGCAGGGCGGCGCGGTACGCGCGACGCAGCGGCCGGCCCCGGCGGGCGTGGGAGACCCGCTCGGCGGGGCGGTTCACGCCGAGTTCGGCGAGCACCGCGTAGGAGTCGAAGTCGGCGGCCGTCCAGTCCTGACGGGGGCCGCGGCGGCGGAACTTCAGGCTGGCGGCGCTCATGCGACCGCTCCCTTCTGCTGGGCGGGGATGGCGGGGGTGGGGTCGATGCCGAGTACGTCGGCGTTCTTGAGCAGCAGGCCGGAGACCGCGAGGACGGAGGCGCGCGGGTCGCCGGCGGACAGCGTCATGGCGATCTCGGAGGCGATCTCCGCCACGGCCGCCCGGTGCAGGGCGTAGGCCAGGGCCTCGGCGGTCAGCGCGGTCGCGGCGGTGTCGGTGTCCTTCATCGCCGTCTCGCGCTGGGCGCGGACGGTCTCCAGCGCGGCGGTCAGCTCCTGGATCCGCTCGGCCTCGGCCAGGCGCTCCGCGTCCGGGCGCTCCACCCTCTCCAGCAGGTCTTCGATCTCCTGTGCGTCGGGCGGGGCGGCCAGCCGCGGCGGGGTGGCCTGCTCGACCATCCAGCCGAGCGGCTCGGGGGCGGGGTCCGGGACCGGGCCCCATCCGTCGCGGTCCCCGTACGGGGTGGAGGCCTTCGCGGCCGCCCGGTCCCGGTAGATCCCCTGGACCCGGCCATCGTGCAGGACCACTTCGAGGGGCGCCTCGGCCGTCTTGCCCGCGTAGTCGAGGGCGCGGAACAGCAGGCCGGTCAGCCGGACGAAGTCGTGGTTGCGGAACTCGGAGGCCGCCAGCTCGATGCGGACCCCGCCGAGCTCCTCCTCCAGGTCCCGGTTCTTCTCGTCCTGGGTGTCCAGGTCTCCTCGGAACGCCTCGACCGCGCCTTCGGCCTCTTCGAGCTGCTCCTCCAGGACGGAGGCGAGGGCCGCGCCCTCCTGGAGGGCGCGCAGGTTCTTGGTGCGGATCATCCGGATCATGCGGCAGACTCCCGGGTCTCGGAGGGGGCGGCGGCGGGCGGGGCGTTGCGGAGGTGGTGCTCGGCCAGGCGGTGCAGCAGGCGGGCGCTCACGGCCAGCGCGGCCAGCCAGCACACGGCCTTGGTGAGGGCGGCGACGGCGGTGACCAGCGCGGTCAGCGCGTCGAGCAGGACCGTCCCGGAGCCGTAGGCCAGTACCGCGAGCAGCGGGACCAGGAGCAGGAGCATCTGCGACGGCATCCGGCCCGTGATCTCCAGGCCGGAGCGGAACAGGTCGCGTAAGGCGGGGGCGAGGCGCTTCATGCCGCCACCCCGGTCCGGGTCCGGACGGCGGCGACCTTCTCGGACGCCTCCTCCCACTCGGCGGCCGCGCGGAGCCGGGTGATCGTCTGCGTGTCGCGGACCGTCCACTCCTCCGGGCGGGAGCTGACCCGCTCCAGGACGTGGGCCAGGAGCTCGCGGGTGGTCTTCGTCATCAGGCCACCGCCCCGAGGTCGAGGTCGAGCAGGCCGGCGGCGAGCTCCAGCTCACCGAGCTCGCGCAGCTGCTCGGTGACGGCCAGGCCGCGGGTGTGGATCGCCTCGAAGGAGACGAAGCCGGTGTCGACCATGTCGGCGAGGGCGTCCTCGCGGGCCCGGCGGGCGGCGGCGCCCTCGATGCCAACGGGCGGGCCGAGGACCAGGTCGACGTCGACGCCGAGGATCTGCGAGGCGTCGTCGCGGAGCTTGAGGGCGGCGGCGAGGGTGCCGGCGGCGGGGTTGGGGATACTGATCATTGCGGGTCCACTCCTGTCGTGAGCTGGATTCCGAAGTGGCCCCGGGGGTGTTCGAGCACCTGATCCGGGGCCGCGCCCGTTCGGGCGGGGGAGTTGTTGCTGGCGGCCAGACGGCCACGGCCTCGGCACATCCCGTACGGGCGATGCGCCGGGCCGAATCTGTCTGGACGTTCACCTCGCGCTGGCGGCCCACATGGCCACGACCAGCGCAAAAGCTGTTTCTCTCTCAGTCCACTGTTGAGTTCACAAGGAGCCAGCGAGGTCTCGGCCGTGCCCCCGAAGGAGCCGGATCCAAGTCCGCCAAAGGCATGGAGGTGCCGTCCGCAGCCGCATGAAGCTGAGCGGCTGCGCTGGTACAAGAAGTGCTTTGACGTGCAGGTACAGGGCGCTCAACCGATTCGGTTAAGGCCGCTTAACCTGGCGACATCGAAACCATAGGGCGACCCCGCCGACGCGTCAAGCACCTTGAACAGCTACGGTTAAATGCGCTAAACAGGACCCTACGAAGGGAGGCACGAATGGATCAGGAACAGCTCGACGCAGCTCTAGATGCTGCGTTGTCCCAGCTCAAGGAACTGGCCGACCCTCTTGAGCGGGCCAAATCCGCCCACAGCCTTACCGGCCGGGTGCAGGACTACGGCAACGAACTCCAGGCCGTCCGCAACGAAGCCATGAACGCAGCCCTGCGGACGGGCAACCTGAACAGCACGCAGTTGGCTACAGAGCTCGGCATCAGCAAGGCTCGCGTTAGTCAACTGGCCAAGGGGTCTCCCCCCGAACGTCTGTTCCTCGGCTCCGGCACGGTCATCGTGGCGTTGGCCGAGAAGCTGGAGGACGGGAAGGAGAAGGCCGTCCAGGGCCCAGTGATCGCAACGCCGGATGTGCAGACCTACGGGAAGCTGAGCGAGCTAGCCGAGGAAGTCGGCCTTGCCTGCACCCTGGAGCCGATTCCGGTCGGTGGCAACGTCCGCCTCAACCGGAACAATCTCGTCGTCATCTGTGGCCCCCGCCTGTCCCCGCTCCTGGAGCAGATCCTCGAGGGCGACCCACATCTGCGGTTCGCCAAGGACTCCGAGGGTTGGCACCTGACCGACCGGACCAGCGGAAAGACCTACCGCTCGCCGATGGACAGCGGGGAAGACAGGGACATCGCCTACTTCGGCCGGCTGCCGCGCCCCGACGGCCAGGGAACCTTCCTGTACGTGGCGGGCATCCACGCCATCGGCTCCGGCGGCGTCATCCACTGGCTGACCCGCGAACTGGCCAACGTGCACAGCGAGCTCCGGGCCAAGCGCTTCTCCACGCTGATCTCCAGCCGCTTCAACCCGACGACGGGCGAGATCCTCGAAAGCGAGCGCATCACCCCCTTCTACCGCCCAGAAGGGGCCTGACGTGCAGATCACCACGGCGTCATCCAAGGGCGTGGGGGACGAGAACGAGGACGGCGTCTTCACAGGCCCCGGCGGTGTCGTGGTGCTCGACGGACTGTCTGCACCGAAGGACTTGCCGATGGCCTGCTGCCACGGCACGCCGTGGTTTGTCCGGCAGCTCGGTGCACGTCTGGTCGCACTGATGGGTGACGAGCAGCCGCTCGCCGACGTGCTCCGTACCGCGATCGAGGACGTCAACGCGATGCACTCCGGCACCTGCGCTCTCGACCAAGAGGCGGTTCCCGCCGCCACCGTGGTCATGCTGCGTCAGCGCCAGGGCATCCTCGACTACCTCGTCCTGTCGGACTCCGTGCTGGTGCTAGACACGGCTGGGATGATCAAGGCCGTGGCGGACACCAGCGTCGAGGACGTCGCGGGTGAGCAGATGGCGGCAGCGTTGGCCGGCCCGGCGGGCACCCCCGAGCGCGCTGCGCGGGTCTCTGAACTCGTGGCCGTGCAGCGCACCCTGCGGAACAGCCCCGGCGGCTACTGGGTCGCATCCACCAACCCGGAAGCCGCAGACCACGCCATCACCGGCAGCATCCCGGCTACGGAAGTTCGACGGGCGGCACTGCTGTCGGACGGGGCCAGCCGTCTCGCTGACACCTTTCATCAGCTGTCCTGGGAGGAACTGCTCGACCTGCTGGACGGAGCAGGCCCGGCCGCGCTCATCTCCAAGACCCGGTCCGCCGAGGCATCCGACGCCGATGGCATCCGCTGGGCCAGGTTCAAGGTGAGCGACGACGCCACGGTCGCCTACGTCACGTTCGACGACGCCCGACACACCCAGAGTTCGCCCGCTGACCACGATCGGGTGGGCTGAGGAGGATGATGGGCCCGCAAAACGCGAACAGGCCCGCCGCGATGCGGGGGCCTGCCGGTCGCGGTGCCGGTTGTGGAAGGTCGGCGCCCGCGTCCAAGCACCTTGCAAGTGGACTGGAGGTGCCTGCGATGCCAGCAGGCTACGCGTACCCGTATGCGGTCGCACGCACGTTGGGCTCGGCGACACGCCGCCATCCCGCCCTGCGGCACGCCTGCGCAAGTTCGCGCCCGGCAGACGGGACAGCGGGACCAAAGCGCCGTTCGGCAAGTTACAACAGGACTCCGGCCCGGCATGATCGCGGTCGGACCCGCTTTTACCACGGACTTCCCGGTCAGCCCAACCGGAGATCGGACTCGATGATGGACCCGTAAAACGGGCGATGGCCGCCCCTGCGCTAACAGGAAGCGGCCATCTCATGCCCACGACTCGTCCCAGGCCCTAGGAAGCCACTGCTCCGAGTCGTACGTCGGCGGTAACGCCGGGTACCAAGTCCAAGGACCCGGCTACCACCGCCCAGGATAGCGAGCATTCGCAGGAATGCGCAGCACCACCCACGCTGTGACCTCGCTGTCCGGGTGATCCCCACCGACGTGCGGCTCCTACCCCGAACGGGAGCCGAACACCTCATGCACCGCCCCCTCCGGCCCGCCTCCGCGGAGCCCGCGACGGTAACCGTCGCGGCCGCGTACGAAGGCGCCGTGATGACTACGAACTACACCCTGAGTCGCCCGCTGACCTGCTCTGAGCAGGGTGTCCGCTTTGGCGCATACAACAGCCCGGTGACTACGAACGCGCTCGACAGCACCGCCTTCACCACCGCGCCGGCCGCCGGGGCGGTGGCCCGATGACTGCTCCTGTCATGGACGAGAACGCCGAGAACATCGAGTTCGTCGGCGACATCACCGACTACTGGTCTTACACCCAGGTCCGTGACTGGGTGCTCCTGGTGCCCGGCATCACCCGGACCGCCCTCCACCTGTACCTGCTGCTGCGGGCGATGGTCTCCGAGACGGCCCGGCGGACCGGTGGTGGCCTGCGCCGGATGTCGGTGGACCAGCTGTGCTACCTGCTGCCCGGCATCAACGACAAGCCCTGCAGCCCGACCATGGTCAAGGACGCCCTGCGCCTGCTCGCAGAGCACGACCTGGTCGTGAACCCCGACGGCGACGAACGGCTGGTCACCTCGACCGGCAAGGGCGGCATCCAGAACTCCTTCCGCAAGTACCAGGTCAACGACCTGCCGCCGGACGCGTACGTGGGCTGGCGGAACGTGTGGGACAAGCTCGATGCCTACACCCCCGACTGGCGGGAGAACCCGCCGCAGCCCCCGCTCCACACCCGAACCGCCGACGGCAAGGTGCGGCGGACCTCCAACCGGCCGCAGCCCGCGGCCCCGGCCGGGTCCGGTACCGCCGAGGGAGAGGACACGGCGCGACCTGCGGCGCCCAAGGGCCGTCGGTCCGCGCCCGCCGCGAAGCCGCCGTCCGCCAAGGCCGCGCCGAAGAAGCAGGCGAAGAAGGCGGCCGCGCCGGCGCCCGCCGCGGACCCTGATGCTGACGTCTCGGCCACCGCCCCCGTGGTGGCGGCCTGGGCCAGCGGCATGACGGCCAGCGGCCACCCGTACCTGCCCAAGCGCGCGGCCGCCATCGGCGCCGAGGCCGCCGAGCTCCTGGCCGCTGGCGCGGACGTGGACCACCTGTGCCGACTGGCCGAGTGGATGGGCCGGGTGAAGCCGAGCTGGAAGAGCATCGAGGACGCGATGACCTGGCCCGAGGCCCCGCAGGCGTCGGTCCCGAAGCAGCGCTCCGGCCCGGCGATGTGCGAGCGGCATCCCGCGTTCGAGGAGGGCGACTGCTCGCCGTGCCGTCTCGCCGAGCGCGAACGTCGCCAGCGCCAGGGGTCCGAACCCGCGTCCGTGAACGGCGCCGACCTGCTGGCCCGGCTCCGCGCCAGTCAGCCCGCGTGATCCGTACCCGTAGTTCCGCACATGCCTGTGGCGGCCACTCCCGCTAAGAACCGGCCGCCACAGAAGACCTCACCAAGGAGATCCGTATGACCATCGTCGCACCCCACGCCGCTCCTGACGACGAGTACCCCCGCCCTCGCCGCGACGGGTTCGAGCTCGTTCCGCCGCACAACCTCGACGCGGAGATGTCCGCGCTCGGCGGGCAGCTGCTGAGCAAAGACGCGATCGGCGAGGTTCTCGAAACCCCGATGCAGCAGCGGGACTACTACCGCCCCTCCCACGAGATGATCCAGGCCGCGATCCTGTACCTGTACGGCAAGGGCGAGCCGGTCGACCCGATCACGGTCGGCGCGGAGCTCACCCGGCGCGGTGACATCACGAAGGCCGGCGGCGCCTCCTACCTGCACACCTTGGTCCAGGCCGTGCCGACGGCCGCGAACGCCGCCTACTACGCGGAGATCGTCCACGAGCACGCCGTCCTTCGCCGCCTGGTCCAGGCGGGGACGAAGATCACGCAGCTCGGCTACTCGAAGGTCGGCGAGCTCGACGAGGTCCGCAGCTCCGTCGAGGCCGAGATCCTCGACGCGCTGGCGACCCGGGAGCAGACCGCCGGCTACGCCTACGTCCGCGAGGACGTGCCGTCCTTCTGGGACGACCTCGACGCCCGGATGAAGGGCACCGACAAGATCGACGGCATTCCCACCGGCCTGGCCGACCTGGACAGCCTGACCAACGGCTTCCAGCCCGGTCAGTTCATCGTCATCGGCGCCCGCCCGGCGATGGGCAAGTCCACCCTCGCCCTGGACATGGCCCGGGCCGCGGCGGTCCGCTACGGCCACACCGTGGCCTTCTTCTCCCTGGAGATGGGCCGCTCCGAGATCATGCAGCGGCTCTACAGCGCCGAGGCCCGCGTCGCCCTGCACCACATCCGCGCGGGCACGGTCACCGAGGACGACCTGAACCGGCTGGCCCGGCGCACTCCCGACATCGACGCGGCCCCGCTGATCGTGGACGACTCCCCGAACCTGTCGCTGACCGAGATCCGCTCGCGGGCCCGCCGGATGAAGCAGAGCAAGGGCGGCCTCGACCTGCTGGTCGTGGACTACCTGCAGCTGATGAAGTCCGGCGGCATGGGGCGCCCGGAGAACCGCCAGCAGGAGGTCTCCGACATGTCCCGCAACCTCAAGCTGCTGGCCAAGGAGCTGGAGATCCCGGTCATCGCGCTGTCCCAGCTCAACCGCGGGCCCGAGCAGCGCACCGACAAGAAGCCGCAGATCGGCGAGCTCCGCGAGTCCGGCTCCATCGAGCAGGACGCGGACATGGTGATCCTGCTGCACCGGGAGGACGCGTACGAGAAGGAGTCGCCCCGCTCGGGCGAGGCGGACCTGATCGTGGCCAAGCACCGCAACGGGCCGACCGCGACGATCAGCGTGGCCTTCCAGGGCCACTACAGCCGGTTCGTCGACATGGCGAGCACCTGATCGGCCTGTGACCTGCCTGTTTTCCCACCCTGGGGTGGCCGCACCGGTGCGGCCACCCCTTCGTTGAAAGGACGTCCTCCCAGATGGAGTGGACCAAGCAGTCGCCCGTGCTCACGATGGCGGAGCTCCTCGCGAAGAGCGGGGAGGCGCCGGCGCACAGCCTCGGGCACCGGCCGGGTCTTCGGACCGGGCTGAGGGGGCTCGACGCCGTGATGGGTGGGCTGGAGCCGGGCACGCTGACGGTGCTTGCGTCCCGGCCTGGACTGGGCCGCAGCACCCTCCTGCAGAACATCTGCCAGTGGAACGCTGGGGGCACGCTCGGCGGCCGGGACGAGGAGCGCGTGGTGGTGCCCGTCCTGCTCGCGTCCGCCGAGCAGAGCGCGGAGCAGATCATGGTTCGCGCTCTGGTCACGGCCGGGCGGGTGGCCAGAGACCACGTCCGGACAGGCGAGCTCGTGGAGGAGGACCTCCGCCGGCTGGCGCGTGCCCGCTCGATCCTCGAGGTGGCCCCGCTGTTCGTCCTGGCCCCGGCCGTACTTGGGGACGGGCAGCTGATGGAGCACGCCCGGCGCCTGGTGCGCGAGCACCAGGTCCAGTTGGTCGGGGTGGACGGCCTGGACGCCGTGGGCCCCGGCTTCTCCCTGGGGCAGGCGGCCCGGGCCCTCAAGGCCCTGGCCCGCGAGCTGGCCGTCCCTGTCGTCGCCACCGCCCCACTCGGCGCCGTCTCGCGGCGGCCGCACTGGATGCCGGCCCTGGAGGACCTGCACGACGAGGTGGCCTTCGCTGCGGACACCGTGGTCCTGGTCCACCGTGAGGACGCGTACGACCCGAGGTCCCGCCCGTTGGAGGCCGACCTCGTCGTCGCGAAGGCGCGCAGCTCCGGGACCGCCATCGCGGCCGACGTCGCCTTCCAGGTCCACTACGCGCGCTTCGCCGACATCGTGTCCGCGTGAGCCCGCGACACTGTCCGCTCCGTCTGCAACAGTGCCGTCCGTAGTCACACACCGGCTCCGCCCCCGGCGCACTCCCGCGCCGGGGGCGTCGTCGTTCGCGGCGTCCAGGACGGGCAGCTCCACGGGTCCGGTCGGATTTCCGACCATCGAAGCGACCTGCGGTGATGTGCAAAGTCCCAGGTCGTTTCGATGGTCGGATTTCCGACCGGACCCGACGGATTTCCGACCGGCCTGGTCGGAAAAAAATCGGCAGCACTCCGCTGACCTGGGAAAACGCTCCCCCCTAATAAGCCCCCCCAAGAAGTTCTTCTCTCTCCCGTACCGCTGGCCGCAGCGGCACCGCCGTCTCGGCCGGGCTGGGCGACGGCCAAGCGAGAGAGACCTCGGCTTCGCCGCCAACGGCAACCCCGCCTCTGCTGCTGGCCCGTCTTTGGCCTCAGCCCACGAAGGTGCGCCCCACTCGGCGTGCACGCGGTCCCGGTCCGCGGGGGCCTCGCCGCAGTCCCACTGACCCCGGCCACGCTTCCTCTCCTGGTGGCCGGCCCCGTACGAGCCGCGGTCGAAGGCCGGCGGGCACCGCCCCCGACGTGGACCGGCTTGCGGTGTTCACCACGACGGTGATGGGCCGCCGATACCCCCACCGGCCCCGCCGCCTATTAACAGGGCTTTGCCGCCCTCGGCCCGGTGGTGGGTACGGCCCGCGCCGTACCCACCACCCCCGCTCGGGGCACCGCTCCGCCCCGTCCCGGAGGAAACGATCTTGACCCCCTGGCGTAGCGGGCCAGGGTTGTGACCGAGCTGGGGGACGGCGAGGAGTCGGGCAACGAGGGGTCATGCGCCGGACAGGTCCGGCCGCCCGAAGGCGCAAGGCCCTGTTAATAGCCCAAGGGAGGGGGCGCGGCCCCGTCACCCATTCGGGTGACGGGGCCGCGCTGTGGGGCGTCCCTCCGGAAGTCAGTGCAGGTCAGAACATAGAAAGGAGCCCTACGGGCACGACTTTCAAAGCCCCATCGGCTTCGCCGATGAACACAGACGCGCTCCGCGCGGCGACTGCAAGAGCAAGGCGGCGCGTCCCTGAGTGGCTCTGTGCGGCTCGGGGATCATGCTTGGCACTCCCGGGCGCCCGGCTGGAGATCGGCCCTCCTGGCCCTCTTCACGCCCCGTCTCGGCCCTGTTTCATCCCCGCCCGGGTGGGGCGTGGGGAGGAATCGGCCCTGGCCAAGGGGTGGTTCCTGGCAGATCATCCGCATATGCGATCTACTCCGAGCAGGTCTGTGGAGTCCGGCCGGACTCCTCCAGACCTTTTAGGTCTAACGGGCCTGACCCTGCCTGGTCTGGTCGCATCCCGGTGGTGCGAGCTCCCGAGGCGGGCGCGACGCCTGGAGTCCCGGAGCGAGACCGCCACGGTCCGTCCCCCGGGTCGTTGAACGGGCGTGGGACGAGCATCGCGATCGCGCGCGGCGGTTCGGGCCGAGCGCGCAACGAACGGCGGATTGCTGATCCGCGAACCCCGGCCCGCCGACGAGGCCGCCGTCGTGAAGCTGCTGGAGAGGGTGGAGTTCACCCGCCCGGAGAACGGAGCCGAGCTCGCTCACGCGGCTGCACACGGCCACCGTCTCGATCCGTCCTGCGGCGTACGCGCCGCCTGGGTCGCCCAGCAGCGGCGGGACGAGGTCTTCGGCGTGCTGGTCGCAGCCCCACCGTTGGGGTGGATCGGCTCCCTGGAGCTCCTGAGCCCGGAGCACCGCTCATGGGTCGCCCACCAGGTGGTGGAGATGGAGGCGCTGTCGGTGGCGCCGCAGGCCGGCGGGCGCCGCCTGGGCCACCGGCTGATCGAGACGGCCGCAGCCCACTACCGCGGCCTCGGGTACCGGCTGATGCTGGGGACCTTCACCACCAGCACCCTGTTCCTGGTCCCGTATTACCGGCAGGCGGGCTTCACCGTGCTGGAGCCGGGTGAGCGGATCGCCGTGCACGACCCGCTGGGCATGGTCCTGCACCGGCCCGCCGACTCCCACGTCGTGCAGATGTGGAAGCCGCTGCACCGGGACGTCGCGGCACTGGACACACAGATGCCGGACGGCTCGGCAATCCGCCTCATCACCGGGGTCCTCGTGCCGCCCGTGGACGGCCCCCAAGTGGTGCGCAACGTCGACGGAAGCCTGACGATCAAGGGCGGCGGCAGGCGCCAGACCCTCGATGCCGAGGCGGCCGAGAAGCTGGAGCTGATGTACCGGACCGCGGTCAGCGACGAAGAAGTCCAGGTCGGCATGGCCGAGGCCGCGCGCTACGGGATGGAGCCACTGCTGGCGGCCAAGCTGCGCAAGGCGTCCGGGCTCTCCCTCCCCGAGATTCTCGGCGCCCCCCGCCAGGCCGACGCGCATGCGGGCAGCCCGACCTGATCGTCCGCAGACCTGTTGGGTCCAACAGGACCAACCTGCTCAGTCCTGGTCGTCCTCGGGGTGCGGGACGAGCTCCCAGCGCGCCCATCGCTTGCGGGCGGCGTCGGCGGGATGCCGAACGGCTCGCCGATCTTCTGCCAGGAGGTGCCGGCGGCGCGCTCCTCGAGGACGCACACGCGCACCAGCACCTGGGCGCGGCGCTCGATGCCCGCGGCCGCCAGGGCGAAGACGCCCGGCCAGGCGTCGGCCTGCAGAACGGCCTGGAGCAGGACCTCGCGGACGTTGTGGAGGTGGGAGTCGAGGTCGTAGCCGGTCCGAGCGAGGGCATTGCGTGCGGGCTGGGCGCGCTTGGCCCGGCGGCGGTCGCGGTACGCCTGATCCCGGCACAGGCGCGGCCGCGCGCAGTACCGTCGCAGGGGAGAGCCCTCGGCGAGCGGCCGACCGCACCACAGACAGCACGGGCCGGGCTCCGGGCCTCTGTCGTTCATATCCGGACCGTACGACCGCCCTCGTGCGACGGCCAGAGCCCCGTGTCCGCGCACGCGCGGTTCACCGAGTGAACAGCCCGCCACAAGGCGCGTGAAGTGTACAGTTCTGTGCATGAGTGACACTCTGCCGATCACCGAGGCGCGGGCGAAGTTCGGATCACTGGTCCGCCGCACGTCCCACGCCCGCGAACGCATCACGATCACCGACCACGGCCAGCCGGCGGCCGTGCTCATCAACCCCCAGGAACTGGCCGACCTCGAAGACGCCCTGGCCCTGGCCATGTATCGCGAGCGCCAGTCCGCCGGGACCGTGGCAACCGTGCCCCACGATGACGTCCGCGCCCGACTCGGACTGGAGCGTGGGTGACCTACTCGATCGTCTGGGATGAGCCCGCCATCGACGCGGCCGCCCGGTTCCTCAAGGACGACGCCGACGGGCTGCGCCAGCTCATGGACGCCGTCGATCTGCTCGCCGACCAACCCCGGCCCGAGGGCAGCACCCCGTACGGCTCCCCGGACCTGCGCCGGATGCACGTCGGGCGCTACCGGGTCATGTACGAGATCACCGAGGCCACCATCACCATCGTGGTCATCCACGTCGGCCGCCTCGGCTGACATCCCGCCAGCAGGAGGGTGAAGGCCTCGGAATCCCAGCTCGGAATCCAAAGGACAACCGGCTGGGCCTGTCGGTCCTCCCGAAGGTGCCGCGAAGTGACAAGTAGGGCCGAAAGTGATGCTTTGGGGCCTGCTCTCCTGGCTACGGTGCCAAGGGTCAGACGAGCTTCGCCGACAGGGTGATGGTCACGCCGGTGAGGGCCTGGCTGACGGGGCAGTACTTCTTGGCATCCTCGGCGGCGGCGACAAAGTCCGCGTCGTCGAGGCCCGGGACGGTGCCCTCGACGGCGAGGTGGATACGGGTGATTCCTTCACCCGGCTGGAAGGTGACTTCGGCCGAGGTAATGAGCTGGGTGGGCGGGGTGCCAGCGCCCCCGAGGCCGTGCGACAGCGCCATGGAGAAACAGCTGGAGAGGGCGGCGGCGATCAGTTCCTCGGGGCTGGTCGAGCTGTCTTCCTGCTCGGCACGCGACGACCACGACACCGGCTGCTCGCCGATGCCGGCGGATGAGTGGAAGGTGACGACGCCGTTGCCTTCGAGCAGGTTGCCCTTCCAGACGGTGTGCGCGGAACGGGTGCTACCCACTTTACGGTCAGGGCCCGAGGCCTGGAGGGTCGGCGACACAGCGTGGTCTACGACGTCCCTACCTTCGAGGTCCGAAGGGTGGCCGATGAGGATGTCAGGTGCCGTGCCGGGAGCCGCGTCCCCAGCTACGAAGGCGGCGACCTGGTCGGCGAATCGCTTGACCTTTTCCTCGTCAGCCCCTTCCGGAGCACGCTCATATGTGCGTTCCCACGCGATTTCGGCGGCGCTTTTCTTCGGCATCCTGCCTCCGCGGACTAATTCGGCGCCTCGCGAATCTTCCGGCCACACCAAGCGCAGCTGGGAGGGACCGAGCGAGTTGCAAGGATCCACATATGGGCTAAAGCTGTCTCCTCTGCCCAGGATCTCACGTGCCGCCTTGGTACACGCTCTGCCTCGGCGGACTGGTCGAGCAAGTAGTTGACGTACTCGCGCCAACATCGGTCAGCTTGCTCCTTGTCCTGGTCATGCAGCGTTACGAAGGGCTCCACGAAGGGGCGACGGAGCGGCCCCTCGGCAAGGACGTCCAGCCTCCGCTCGCACCTGGGTACACGTCCGACGCCGAGCTTGCGTGTGAAGCCGTTCCTCAGCGGATTACCCCCTTGAGCCTGGATCTGGGTAATGGCCTGGCGGCGGCGCCGGTCGGCTTGCGAGGTAATCAAGTAGGCGACGACGCCCGCGATCAGCGCTGGTAGCACCAGCCATCCGATGACGGAAAGCGGCCAGGTGAAGTACGGGTAAGGAGCGTTCTTGGGCGTATCTCGGCCGACCAGGGCTCCCCAAGCATCGGACCAGCCCAGGAGCCCCCACTCGATCGAGAAGAGGGCAATGACGCCCAGGATCAGCCACCTGATCCGCCACAGCCAGCGTTCCAGCCTGCCCATGGCGTGTACGTCCACCACCGGGGCCTCCGAGGATCGAAGCTTGTCACGGCCATCCCGCCGGGGGCGGGCATACCGGCCACTCGACCCTAAATCGATCTTTGGTATGTCGCGAGTGGAGGGCAAGTCCAATGGCCCAGGCACCCCGGGCCCCGGAGGTCGTTTCCGCAGGTAGCCGTTTGGCAGTCGCCCCTCGGCATTTCGGCCACCTCGGCTGACATCCCACAGCAGCAGACGATGAAGGGCCGGACCGATCATGGTCCAGCCCTTCACCGCCTGCATCGGACCTGTTAGTCCCAACAGGTCCGACAGTATTTGAGCTGGCCGCCTCCCGAGCCGAGTGCTTGAGGGGCGGCGCTCCTACTGCTGTGCGCGCAGCTGGTCGCGGCGGGCCAGAACCAGGTCACGCCAGCGGGCACGGACGGTGTCGGGGCCATCGAGCCAAGACACCGTCGAGGGTTCGGGCATCCGCAGGCCGGCCATGTGGTTGGCGGCGTCGACGCAGTAGCGGTAGTCGCCGGTCCGGGTGAGTTCGGTGAGGCGAGTGATGGCGGTCCGGGCCTTGGCCTGCTCGCCGGTGACGGCATGGTGGAAAACGAGCGCGAGTTCGAGGACGGCCTGGGCGGCCGTGATGCCCGCGGCGTGGATCTCGGCCCGCAGGGCGCAGGCCTCGTCGAGGGTGGCCAGGGTTCCGGCCTGGCGGGCGAGGGCTGCGACCTGGACGGTGAGGGCGGTCGCGCGCTGGTCGAGCCCGGTCAGGAGGTGCTCGGCGAGGGCGATCTCCTCGTCGGCCCGGCCGGGGTCGGCGAAGGCGCAGGTGAGGGCGAGGTTGGCCTGGGCGATGGCCTGCTCGCCCCGGTTGCCGTGCTGCTCCGCTTCTGTGCGGGCGGTGGTGAAGGCGGTGGCGGCCTGGGTCATGTCGCCGTGGGCGAAGTGGATGTCGCCCAGGACCCGGCTGCCGCGGCCGGGCCAGCCCAGGGTGCGGGTGGTGCCGAGCGCGGCGGGGAAGTCGCCGCTCACACGGGCGAGGTGGGCCAGGCCGCGGGCCGCGTCGGGGGCGAGGCGGCCACCACCGTCGGCGACCCGGGCCATCCCGTCGCGGGACTCCGCCGCCTGGCCGAGGTCGCGGTACGCCTTGGCCCGGTAGTACAGGGCCAGGTCGGCGAGCTCGGCGGGCAGCAGGTCGCTGTCGAGGACTTGGGTGAGCCGGGAGACGGTGGTGGAGCGGTGCTCGTGCTGGCGCCGGGCGAGCGCGGACAGGAGCTCCGCCAGGGCGTCCGCGCCGGTGGCGATCTCCTCGTCGCCGTCCCGGGCCGGGAGGGGCAGCGGCTCCCACACGTAGTCGTCGGTGTAGGCGAAGGCTGCGTCGGTGAGCCAGCCCAGGTCGAGCCGGTGGTCGCGGGCCAGGGCCAGGCCCTGGCGCAGGCAGCCGACCAGAAAGCGCCGGTCCGGACCGGGGGCCGCCTGCCACTGCCCGCCGAGCGCGGCCAGGGCGCGGGACGCGGCCTGCTTCCAGTCGGTGTCGGTCCAGCGGTCGTCGGTGGCATCGTCGGCGGTCCGCAGAGTGGAGCGGATCAGCGCGTGCAGGTGGTACGGCCACAGGGCGAAGTCGTCACGGCGGACGAAGGGCCGCTCCACCATCCGGGCGGCGGCCGACAGGTGCGGCAGGCCGGCGGTGGCGGTGGCCAGCGGCAGGTCGAAGGCATCCAGCAGCGACACGGCGCGCAGCAGGTGGCGCTCGTCGGGGGTGAGGTCGGCGAGGGTGCGGGTGAGCAGCGCGGGGAAGTCGGTGCCGAAGTCGCCGGCGGACGGGGTGCGGCCGCCGCGGTGCAGTTCCAGGAAGCGGTGGGCGGCGAGGTCGAGGTAGAGGGGCAGGCCGTGGGACTGCTCGGCGATGACCTCGCGCAGCTCGGGGGCGATGAGGGGCTGGCCTTCGCGGGTCAGGCGGCGGGCGAGGTAGTCGGTGCAGTCCTCCGGGGAGAAGTCGCCGATGAGGACCTGCCGTCCGGATGTGGCCGGGCTGCCGGCGGGGCGGGGGCTGGGGACGGCCTGACCGGCCAGGCCCGGCCAGGCGGTGGGGCCGGTGTAGTCGAGCTGGCCTTCCAGGGCGGCGTCGGCCCACTGCAGGCGGCCGCGGCCGGTGACGATGAAGAACGCGTTCGGCATCAGCCACACCATGCGCTGCAGCAGGCGTTCGAGGTCGCGGTGGGTGCGGGTGCCGGTGTCCTCGAAGGTGTCCAGGAGGACCACCGGCACGACGGCCTGGTCGGCGGGGAGCCGGGCGAGCTCGAAGGCCAGCAGGTGCGGGTAGTAGGAGAGGGCGTCGAGGTCGGGCTCGGCGTCCAGGAGGTCGGCCAGGCGGTGGCAGGCGGCCAGCGCTCGTACGGTCTGCC
The DNA here is from genome assembly GCF_040648015.1 of Streptomyces sp. NPDC029216. Lineage (NCBI taxonomy): Bacteria > Bacillati > Actinomycetota > Actinomycetes > Kitasatosporales > Streptomycetaceae > Streptomyces > Streptomyces sp. NPDC029216. The sequence goes on from NZ_JBEZWL010000039.1 coordinate 39,279, forward strand.
TGCGCTCGCGCAGCGCGGTGGTCAGGGCGCCGGTGAGGGCGCCGACCGCGGTGCCGACGGTGCCGGGCAGCAGCAGGGCCTGGGCGACGTCCGAGAGGACGGACTGCACCTGCTGGGGCAACGCCTTCCCGAACCGGGCGGCCAGCCCGCCGCGGCTCAGGTACTCCTCCAGGCTCTCGCCGGGGTGCTGGTGCTCCCAGTAGCGGCGCAGGGCGATGTCGAAGGCGGGCAGCGGGCGGCCCAGGTGCGCGGCGAGGGCGAGGCGCAGGGTCAAGACGATGCGCTCGAAGTCGGTGCCGGCCGACCGGGCGAGGTCGATGCGGACCGGCAGCAGGGCCGGGCGGGCGGGCCAGGCGGGTTCGCCCCACCGGGCCGGGCGTCCCCCGGCTGAGGCGAGGGTGGCTTCCAGGGTGCGCGAGAAGGTGGTCTTGCCGATCCCGCCGACCCCGTGGAACACCAGGATGTTGGTGCGCGGCGCCTCCAGGTCTTCGGCGTCGAAGGAGGCGGCCCCGGTGCGGGCCAGGTGCTCGCCGAGGGCGCTCTGGACCAGGTCCCACTGCCCCTGCCGGTTGGTGAAGGCTTCCGCGGCCTCCACCCTGCGGTCGTTCGAACTGAACAGCGCCCGCAGATCCCGCCCGTTGCCCGTCATCGCATCCCCCTGGTGATCGACTGTGGGCCCAACCTAAGCCCAGGTGGGACGTGGTGAAGGGGCGTCACGGGACAATGGCCGACCACGTACGTCCGCACGGCCTTGAGGTGCACCACCATGACCGACCCGCTCCCGCCCGAAGACGCTGATCGGGCCCCGCTCCACCGGCCCGGCGCGGACGGCGAACAGGCCCGCACCCTCGTGGAGCGGGTGATCGACACGTACAACGCCCGCCTCGCTGCTGCCCGCCGGTCTCCTGGCCCGGACGCGGTGGACGTGGTGGCCGGCTGGCGTGAGGCCCGGGATCAGGCCGCCGGCGACCTGGAGCGGCTGGACACCGCGAGCGCGGACGAGACCGTGGAGATCGCCCTGCGTTACGCGGCCCGGCTCAACGAGCTCAAGGGCAGCTGACCGTCAGGCCGGAGACGGCCAGCGGCAGCCGGGCCCGGGTCGGCCGGTACTCCAGCGGGAGCGACCTCCAGGGAAGCGGCATGAGCGGCTGTGCCTGCGCCGTGAGGCCAGCCAGCTCGGTGCGCAGGTGGGGCAGCACCTGGTACAGCGCCTTCTGCACGGCGTGGAAGCGGGCGGCCTCCGAGTCGGTGTAGGGCCGGTGCCGGGCGGCGGCCAGGGCCCAGGCAGCCCACTGACCCCGGCCCAGAGACTGGCGGTCGGTGCCGAGCACCGTGACGGCGGCGACGTCCGGGGCGGCCGCCGCTGCGACCGTGATGTCGCCTGCCGTACGGCAGGCCCGCGCGTGGGCGGCCGGGAGGGGCAGTTCGGTGACCACATCGAGTTCCAGGGCGCGGGCGTGAGCGATGAGAGCGCCCTGTCGGCTGTCCGCTTCCCTTCCGGCCAGTACGACCACCTCGACCCGGTACCCGGCCCGGGCGAAGCGGTCCACGCTCGCCAGGAACTCGGCGGGGCCGGCGTAGTCGGCCTCGATGACGAGGTCGCCGCGGCACTCGCGGACGTACGCCTCGGCCTGCGCCTGCCATTCCTCCGCGTCGGGGCGGACCGCTTCGCCCACGATGCGCGGAGTGGTGGCCATCAGTGCCAGGTAGTCGGGGTGGGAGCCACGCATGTTTTCCGGGTCCAGGCGGATCGCTCCGGGCCGCATGGCACGGCGCAGCATCCGCCAGGCCAGCAGCTGCCCCGCGCCCTTCTCGCCGACGAGGTAGATGACGGCCGGGTCCGCCTGCGAAGTGATGCGGCGCAGGTAGGAGGGGACGATCAACTCGTCGAAGACCCACGCGTGCTCGTCCCTGCTGAGGCGGTGGTAGCCGGTTCCGGGCGGGCCGGGCAGTTGCTGGGCGCCCCGGCGGACCGGTTCGGCGGCCGCGGCGGCCCGTTCGGCGTCCCGGGAGACGGCAAGCCTGCGGTCCGCCGGCAGCCGCTCGTCGTGGACGAGCACTTCGGCGCGCACCAGGTCCCGGCGGAAGACACGGGTCTGGGGGCCGTCCCAGGGGCGCCGCCGTTCGGCCCGCAGCACGGCGGCCGCGGCTTCTGGGCCGATCCACCCGCCGGCGGCCAGTTCGTTGTCGTAGAGCGGCACCAGTCCTCGGCGGACCACCATCACCCGGTCCACCAGCCGCTCCGCCTCGACCACCGCCACGGTCTTCGGTAGGCCGCTCGCGCACGCGTCGTGGTTGTCCCAGGCGATGTAGCGGCCGTCCGGGCCGAAGAACCTCTGCAGGACGGCCAGCTGGCTGACCGCCTCCGCGACGGCCAGGACCACCAGTTCGATCCGGTATCCGGCCGCCCGGTAGACGGCGGACACCGCTCGGATCTCGGCTGGATCCGCCAGCGCCAGTTCCAGCACCACGTCCAGGCGGGCCGAGCGTGCGTACGCCTCGACCTCGGCCTGCCAGCGCCTAGTGTCCGGGCGGACCCCCATTCCGGCCGTCCGTACGTCCTGCTCCCGCAGCTGGGCGTACTTGCGGTGCGCGCTTTTGTAGAGGTCGCTGCTGATCCGGACGGCGCCTCCGCGGGCGGACAGCGCGGCGTGCAGCAGTTCGGCGATCGTGGTCTTGCCGCTGCCGGGCTGACCGGCGACGACCACGAGTACGGGCTGGTCTTGCGGGACCGCGCCCGCCGTCCACTGGGGTAAGCACGCGGCGAGGATCTGCTGGTGCTCTGCCTCCCCGAGGGGCACGGCGGACACGGTGCCGGTGGTCACTTGCTCCTTCCTTCCTGGTGCGGGTGTGCGGTTCGGCCGGCTACAGCCAGCGGAACGCGTCGCGGACCTGGGAGGCCGCGCCGGAGAGGTTGTCGGCGTGCAGGCGTCCGTCGAACTCGTAGGGGTCCTCCATGCCGTCCATCACGGCGGTGGAGGCGGCGTCGAGGACGTCGGCGAACGCGTCGTGCACCCCGGCCTGCTTGAGGGCCTCGACGACGTCGTCGTGGTCGGTGCCTCGCCGGATCGCGTCGGCGAGGAGCCGCAGGGCGGCGGCCGCGGCCGGGGCGAGGTCGGCCAGGCCCTCGTGGACGTCGGCCTGTCGGGCCGGGGACTGGATGCCGGTGATGCGGGCGAGCTCCTGCGACGGCTCCATGGTTGGTCTCCTTCTCCGGCCGGGCCGGGGTGGGCGAGTCAGCGGGCGGCGATGAGGGCGAGCGCGGCGGCCGCGGTGTCGTAGAGGGTGCTGAGGACCGGGACGCCGTGGCGGCGGGCGACGTACGCGAGGTAGCGGTTGCGCTCGGGGTTGGGGCAGTCGGGCGGGCAGCCGAGGACCGCCCTGCCAGACGTCACGTCCAGGCCGAACTCGACGTTGGTGGTCATGCCGGGCAGGGTGCGCAGGTCGCGGGGGATCCAGAAGAGGATCGCGCTCGCGGCGGCGCGGGCGTCGGTCTCCCAGTCGACCTGGTGCTCGTAGCGGTCGGCGCGCTTGCCGTCACGGGACTCGGGGCTCAGGGCGGTCAGCGGCTGCTCGCCGGACCACTGGGCGGCCAGGGCCTCGATGGCGGCGGGCCGCCAGGACGGGACCGGGGCGCTCTTGTCAGGGGTGGGGCCCGCGAGGAACACGGAGGGCCCGGGGGGAAGGGGTTCACGGGCCATGACGACGTTGACGACGTTCACTGGCGGTCTCCGTTCTCGGCGGCGGTGCGGGCGGCGTGCTGCGGGGTCCAGGGCAGGGGCAGACCGTCGTCCTCCTGGCGGGGCACCACGTGAACGTGGAGGTGGAAGACGGACTGGGTGGCCTCGCGGCCCTTACTGGTGATCAGGTTCGCGGCGGGCTGCTCGGCCATCAGCTCGGCGGCCCGGCGGTACACCGCGGCGGTGACCTCCGGGTCGGTGCCGGCGTCGGCGACGTGGACGCGCGGCAGGACCATGACGTGGCCCTCGGTCACTCCGCCGGTGCGCGGGCGGATCGCGAGGGCGTCGGGCCACTCGCGGACGATGACGGCCGGGGCGGTGCCGGCCGCGATGGAGCAGAAGACGCAGTTCTCCATTCCCATCCTTCTGGTTAGGGGTGTTGGGTCCAACAGGCCTTTCGCGGTGCCGCCGGGTGGCCCCGACACCCGAAAGAATGCCAACTCAAACTTGGCATGTCAACGTTAACTTGGCCAACTAATCTTTGGCTTGCGATGGTTGGGGGCATGAGTGCGCCCCCGACCTGCGCGGATGGTCGGGGGCGTTGGGTCTAACAGGCCTAAAGCGGTGTGAGGTGCAGTGCCCTGTCGAGGGCACGCAGCAGCTCCGGCTCCCATCCCGCGCGCGGGGCGTCGACGGCGAGCAGGCCCCCGGCACTGAGTGCGGCGAGCTGGACCTGGTGGTCGACGCCCAGGCGCCAGGCCTCGCGCAGAACATGGCGGGCCTTGTCCCGGGCGGCGCGGCCGGTGGTCGCCGCCTCCCGGGCGTCGGTGAGTGCGGCAAGCTGGCGGGCGGCCTTCTCCAGCCGGTCCATCAGCTCGGCGGCCTTCTCCGCGTCCGGGGCGGGCGGCACCAGGTGGAGCTCGGGGGGCGCGACCCCGCGGCGCAGCTGCTCCATCCGTACCGGCAGCGGCGACCAGCCCGGCATCCCGGCGAGGTCGATGTTCACCCGGGTCACCGTGGCTCCGTATGCGCGGCCGGTGCCCCACGCCTGCAGGGCGGTGCCGGCGGGCCGGTACTCGGGCTCGGCGTTCTCGGCAACGACGCCGCCGTGGTTGCCGCGCACGGACACCCACAGCCAATCGGCGCCTCCGGTGACTTCACCCATCAGCATGCGGCGCACCAGGAGGTAGCGCTGGAGCGCGGCCCGGGTGGCCCGGCGCAGCGGATAGACCTCGACGGACACCGGGCTGTCGGGGTGGGCGTTCTGCGGGTGGCGCCGGATGCGGACCTCTCCCAGGGCGGGGGAGAGGTCCTCCAGGCGCAGCGCGCACAGCTCTCCGACGCGGGCGCCGGTGTCCAGGACCACCGAGGCCATGGCGAGCATCCGCACCCAGCGGGGGTAGCCGTGTTCCATCAGGCCTCCCTCGATGCTCCAGCGGGTGCGGCGGCCGACATAGTCGGACAGGGTCACCAGGCTCTCGCGCAGCTGCTCGCGCCGGGCCACGTCGACCGGTTCCTTGCGGGGGAGCTCCTTGAGCTGGCGCAGGTAGTGGACCTCCAGGCCGAGCTCGCGCTGGAGCAGGGCCATCACCCCGGAGCGCACCATGGCCGTCGCCTCGCTCGTCGGGCGCTTCTCGCCGCGGTCGCGGAGCTCGCCGTCGAGGGCCAGGCGCTCGTACGCCCGGAGCGACTCGAGGTCGAAGACGTCGGCGAGGTCGTCGCCGATGCCGAGCGGGTGGCCGGGGTGCTGGAGGGCGCGGACCAGCTCGCGGGCGTGGGCCCGGATCTGCCGGCGGCGGGCGTCGGAGGGCGCCGCTTCGCACACGGCGTCCACGGCCTCCTGCAGCTCGGGCACCTCGTCCAAGAGGTCGGGCTTCTTCGTCACGCACCGCACCGTAGCCACGTCCGGACAGCCGCACGCACCGAACCCGGAATTAGACCCATTAGAACCAACAGGCCCAACCTCCCCTGACGTGGTCAGGGAGGGGAGGCTGGCCCTGCTGCGGGCTACCGGTCCGGCGACTTCCTGATGCGCGACAGCCCGGCGCGGACAAGGGTGGGGAGATGTCGATCCCCAAGCTGGTGGTCTATGAGCCCGATGAGCGCGGCTGGCGCAAGGTGCGCTTCGACGGGCAGATCCTCGGGACGGCCTACCGGGCCTCCGACATCCCGGAGCTACTGAGGCAGGCCGGGATGGAGAACGCGGAGGACTTCGACCTCACGCCGAGCGAGTTCGTGGAATGGCGAGGTGGCGGGCCGGAGACGTGGGCGGAGTCGCCGCCCTGACCGGGCCCTGACACAGCGAGAGCCCCACCGGAAGCGGTGGGGCTCTCGTGGTGGCCGGCTACTTCGTGACCGGCGGGCCGCTCTTGAGGTTCTTGTTGCGGCGCTGCGGGAACGGCGCGCCGTTGTTGTACTCGCGCTCGTCCCGACGGAGCTGCGCGAGGACGGCGGCTTCCACGTACGCGGACAGCGACACCGGAACGTCGGCGTCCTCGTCGTCGATCCGCTGGAGCGCGACCACGGCGTTGCGCAGCCGGTTCATGGTCTCCGGGCTGACGTAGGCCGGGATCTTCTCCTTCGTGCCCGGGCCTGACTTCTGCGCGCCCAGCTCCTTGCCGAGGAGGGTCCCCTGCCCGAAGGGCATTCCGTTGCTCATTCTGCAGCTCCCCGCGGCGCCACCAGCATGTGACCGAGCTGGTCGAAGTCACGCGTGGTGGTGGACCGCTTGTTGTACTCGCGGATCGACTTGTTCTCGTCGGGCGCGGTGGTGGCGTCCACCGACCTGCGGACCGGGCACACCAGCGCGTCCGGGTAGTGCTCGGCCATCTCGTTGCCGACCGAGCGGGAGATGATCGTCTTGCCCCAGGCCGTGAGCACGGCGGCCCGCACTCTCACGTCGTACTCCTCCTGGGCGTCGGCAATCGTCCTGCGCAACGGCTCGTTCGACTTCTTGTCCAAGCCGCTGAGCTGGCTGGGCACCAGGACCTCGCCGCCGATCGCCAGGGTGAAGGTCGAGAGCTTCCCGACCTTCGGCGGGCAGTCGACGATGGTGATGTCCACCGGCGCCTCGCTCCGCTTAATCGCCCGGCGCAGCGTGCGCTCGCCGTTGACCGCCGGGTCGTACTCGACGACCGCGCAGTCCTCGTAGCTGGGCACGATGTAGAGGTTCTTGTACCGGGTGTAGTAGGTCGCCTCGTCCAGGCCGGCCTCGCCGTACATGACGTTCTTCAGCGTCAGCCGGTGCTTGGGGTCCAGGCCTTCGGGATAGACCGGCGCCAGCCACCCGGTCAGACCGGCGTCCTGCGGGTCGGCGTCGATGATGCGCACCGTGTAGCCCATCGCCGCCCAGGCGCACGCGAGCTCCAGAGTCGTGGTCGTCTTCCCGGCGCCGCCCTTGCGGTTGAAGACGATGAATACGCGGTGCTCGCCCGGGGCGATCGGGGACGGCCCGGTGAATGAGGCCGGGAGCAGAATGCGCGGGCGCAGCTTGTTGGCCGGCTCCGTCCATTCCCGTTCGAAGACGGTCGGCATGCGCAGCCGGTCCGGGATCTTCAACGGCTCCAGCGTTACCTGGACCATGGCTCTCTCCTCATTCGGGCCTCTCCCCGTGGACTCATCACCGCCAGACCGTACCGCCTCCACCCGGCCCGTACGTGGACCCGGCCGCGTTCCGCCTGATCGAGGAAAACCCCAGGCCAGCGTGCTGCCCCTAACAGGGTTGACCCCATTGGGTCCAACAGGACCGGGTGCCTGGTGCGTTGACCAGGGAGGACCGTCCGGTACTCCGGTGAGACCCCCGCGCCCGCGCGCGCGTAGGACCGTCGCGTAAATCGCAAAATGCGTGACGCCGGAGACGTAAGCGATCAGGTGTACGTACGGTCCGCCCGCATGAGATCAAGCACCCGCCGCCCGGGCCGGCCCTCGCTGCTGACGCCGGAGCGGATCGAGAGCATCGTCAAGGCCACCGCCGTGGGAGTCGCCACCTCACTGGCCGCCGAGGGCGCCGGAGTTTCCCGGGCCACCGTCGCCCGGTGGATGGCCCGCGGCCGCGACGCCGCCCAGGCCCGCGAGGACGGCGAACCCGCGAACCCCTCCGACGACGCGTACGTCGACCTGTACCGGCAGGTGAACTCCGCGCGGGCGCAGATGGCCGCCCGGGCACTCGCCCGAGTTCTGCAGGCGGGCGCCGGGAGCCTGGTCCTGGAGGAACGCGTGCGCACCTACAACGACCCGGTCACCGGCCTGGACGTCGAGGAACGGCAGACCCGCTACCTGCGGCCGGACTGGCGGGCGGCGGCCTGGTGGCTCGCCCACGTGTTCCCCGAGCACTACGGGCCCAACGCCCAGAGCTGGGAGCAGGTCCTCGACGCGTACGACGCCGAGCAGGCCGCCATCGAGCACACCGCCGGCCCCGACGACCCGCACCTTGCCGCACTCGCCGAACGCCTGGCCGCCACCCTCGCCGTGCAAGACTCCGAACTCCCCCCGCCCCTCGAGGTGCCCGACGCGGCTCGGCGCGATGGCCGGGGTGACGCTCGCGCTGAGAGGTCGGCCCGAGACGGGGGTTGAACATTGACGTCAAGACGTGCGGCGGGGCACTCGCGCCGTGCATCGACGCGGTGCCCCGTCGACCTGCATCAGTGGTGCGTGTTCCACCACAGGATCGCAGCGGAGACAAGCAACGCTCCGAGGGACGTCGCAGCCCCCTTCACAAGGCCTTCGGCGGCCGTAGTGGCCAGGTGCCGGGCCACTCCCGCCGGGGGAGAGCTTGGCTCGGGATCGCGCTTGCGCATACGGTCGTGGTCGGTGTGGATGGCTTCTCCTCAAGTCGAGTACGTCCATGCATTCGTGAAGGCGGCTCCCTGTTGGCGCAGGGGGCCGTCGCCGTTTCCGGTGACGTCCGAAGGCCGCGGATGACAAGCTACTGACCCACTAGTCGTCGCAGGACATCGCAGGACAACGAAAGTCGGGGAGGGGCCCAATGCCCGCACACTGGAAGCCGGTCAGCCCCGCTGCGGGCGAGCTGGCGGAGTTCGCCGAGCGGCTACGGGACGCGGTCAGCGGTCGCGGGTATTCCATTCGGCAGATCGCCTCAGGGCAGCGGATGTCGCGCTCAACCGTGTACGCGGTGCTGGCGGGCGAGCGGCTGCCCAGCCACAGGCAGCTTGAGGATCTGCTCATGGTCCACAGCACAAGCAGGAGGCCCCTCCCCGCAGCGGACGTCAACTGGCTCTTCGCGACTCGAAGCAGGTTGGAGAAGACGCGACGAAGCCGAGCAAAGCCGCCGATGCCTCCTGTGCAACTTGGCCCGGTCGCCGAACAGCAGCGCTTCACCCAGGCCTTGAACGACTGGGTCGGGACCTATCGGCCGCACTTCCCGTTCTGGTGGCCCCAGCTCATGGGAGGAGGGGGAGTCTCGCGGGGATGGCTCCAACGATTCCTCGATGGCAAGGCGATTCCGTCAGAGTCAGGCATGCGTTCCCTCCTCCCTGAAGACCATCCCCCCGCTATGGACCGGCGGTTCTGGGACAAGTGCGTCGAGGCGCATTACCAGCTGCAGTGGATGGCCATGGAGGCCAGGCAAAGTCGGCGTACGGCTCGGGAGGTCCTGCGCATGCTGCAGGGCCGGCGATGATCCGGTGCACCGAAGGCAACACCCGGTCGGGGTTGAACCTGTTGGAACTAACAGGTTCAACCCCGACTGTGGTGCTGCTGGTCGGAGGTGGTCAGGTGAGGCCAGCGGAGGCGTTGTCGTCCCATCCGTCGTCGCGCTGCATGTAGCCGAGCATCGAGCGGGAGTGGCGGGCCCAGCCGCCTTGGTCGGCGATGGCGATGGCATCCTTGCCCCTCTGCCGGCCGACGGAGGCGAGGCCGATGCGCAGGGAGTGGCCGGTCCAGGAGATAGGCACTCCGGCGCGGGCGGAGATTCGCTTGATGGCCCGGGTGACGCTGTCGGGGACCAGGCCGCCGGTGATGTGGCCGTGCTGGTCGATACCGACGAAGGCGGGGGTGGAGGGGGCGGCCCAGCGCTGGCCGTGTTCGGCGACAAGTCGCTCGCGGTAGGTGGTGTAGGCGTGGACCGGGCAGATTTCCGGGTCCGTCGCGTAGCCGATCTTCGCGCTGCGGACCGAGTGCTTGGTCTTGCCGGTGAGCACGGCGACGACCAGGCCGCGCGGGTGCAGGGTGACGTCGCCTCTCTGGAGGCCGGCGGGGTCTTGGGCGCGTGAGGCGTAGTGGAAGCCGGTGAGGACCAGGGCCTTGTCCCGGAGGCCCGCGAGGGTGTCGGGGCAGGAGCGGGCGATGGCGTACAGACCGTCGATGTCGGCGCCGACCGCTTGGCCGCGGCCGCGCCGTTCACCGGCCTGCAGGAGCTTGACCTCCAGCCCGGCCAGCGCCTTGCGGGCTGCGGCCTGGTCGTCGCCGCTGACGGCGACGCCGCGCTGGCGCAGGCCGGTGACGGCGGCAGCGAGGTGGGTGTCGGCGGAGCTCGGCGCGTAGCCCTTCCCGTTCTGCTGGCCCTCACGCAGCATCCAGGCCACGAACGCCACCAGGGCGCCACGGGAGCCCTCCCGTTCGGGCAGGTCGGCGAAGGCGCAGAAGCGGGCCCACACCCGCCACGACTTCGCGTACGTGTCGACGGTGTTGTCCGGGGTGATCTCGGCGGCGACCGCGTCGGCCAGGTCCTCCGCCTCGGCCAACCGGCGGGCGGCGTCGATCCCGTGGCGGTCAGCCCACCGTTCGATGAGCGCCTGGCGCTCGGCGGCCGCCGTAGGTATCAGCTCGGAAGAGGGGTCGGCCTGGGCGGTCGGAGTGCTCATCAGCGCACCTGCTTGCGGTAGTAGCGCGCCATCCGCTCCTCGGAGGCGGCGTCGGTGTACTGGGTGGTGCGCCAGCGGAAGTGGTCATAGCCCTCGGTCTGCTGCCACGGTTCGGCGATCCGGCACAGGAGGTTCCAGTGCCGGCGCCTGGCCTTGAGGATCTCGGCCGAGCCGTCGTCATATTCGAATGTCCGGCGCAGGTTGTGCGTGACGGAGATCAGGGCGGTGCTGAGTGCGCTGGCGGCGTTGGACTCCTCCGCGCCGTGGTCGTGCTTCATGGCGAGGGCGCACACGCGTTCGGTGAGGAAGGCGTCCAGCGCGTCCAGGTCGGACTGCGTGATGTCGCTGGTGTACCGCGGCGTGGTGGCGGATGCGGTGAGGGGCACGGTGCGGGTTCCTTCGCCTCGGAGGCCTGGTTCTTGACCGGCCATCATGTCGGGTTTGTCGCGTCGGATAAGTAGACCTTATCCGACGTGACACCTCGCGCGGCTACCGTTCCGCCATGACGACCGGATCCCGCCCGCGCTTCTCCGTCCGCGCCGGCCTCGCCGCCGCGCCCGAACACGACGGACCCTTCGACGGCGTGCCCGATCACCTGCGGCCGCCGCTGGCGGAATGGCTGGAGCACGCGCTGGAGCACGAGGAACTCGGCGACTACTCCGACGAGGAGGTCGCCGAGCGAACCCTCTGCCTGCGGCTGCGCATCGTCCCGGACCGGGACCGCCCGCGGTTCGGCTCGAGGTACCGCAACGCCCTGGTCTCGGCGCCCGGCGTCCAACTGCTCGACGTCGTCGACGCAGTCCTCGCCTACAAGGCAGAGCGCCAGGTGGACGACCCGGAATCCATTCAGCGGCTCACCGACCTGCTGGACGAGGCCGGTTCCGCGTACCGGGTCGCCGAGACACGGGACGGGCTGGAGGAGCGTGTCACCCCCGGCGTCCGTGACGCGGTCCGCCAGACCATCGCAGATGCGGCGGGCGCATCGGCTTCGGGATCGGCCGCCGAGCACCTCGCCACGGCTTGGCAGGCGGCCTACGGGCGCAGCCCGGATCCAGTGCGGGCGTACAGCGAGTCCATCAAGGCGGTCGAGGCCGCCGCGCACGCCGTCATCCAGCCGAACAACGCCAAGGCCACCCTCGGCACGATGCTGGGCGAGATCAAGAACGCCCGGCACAAGTTCACCACCGCGCTGTCCACTCCCGCGGGCGGTGACCCGATCACGTCGGCCGAGGCGATGATGCGCGCGCTGTGGGAGGGGCAGACCTCCCGGCACGGGGCCCAGCGCGCCACCGTGCCCGAGACCCTGGAAGCCGCCCGGGCTGCTGTTCACCTTGCCGCCGCCCTGGTGCAGTGGTTCGTCTCGGGAGCCGTGGTTCGCAACCCCTGAACGGCGGGGCGGCAGGCGCCCACCCATCTGCAACAACTCATGAAACACGGCCGTCGCAGGTAGGCGGCCCGCCAGGCGGTTGCTTCACGTGCGACCACCTATGAAACGGGGACTGGCGTACGTACACGCCGAGCAGGGGGCGCCAGGAGGGGTGCACGGGGCGTCGGGTCCGGTGCGCGCTACGAAGGGTCGAGGCACCCCCCGTGCGGCGCGTGCCCGACGGGCGCCGGCCGTGGGCGCGGAGGCGCGGGCCGCACCCGCTTGCTCGGCTGCGTCGGCCGGTCCGAACAGAGGTCGTCCATGGCACTAAGAAGTGCCGCGACGGTCTCCCCAGCCACGGCCTGGGTCCGCTCGTCTTGGGCCAGCGTCTCGGCAGCGAGGGCGACCGCGATGGCGGCCTGGAGAACACCGACGGAGACATGAGCGGTGCGCGTGGCCGCGAGGGCGGTCTCGGCCTGCTCCGTGAAGGACAGGGTCGTATGCATGGTGCAGACCCTGGCCTCATCCCCGGCCGGGGCGGTTCCGACCCACCGGCCTCCGCCGATACGTCACCGAGTTCACGTACGCCCTCAGCGCTTTCCGCCTGCGGCTAGGAAGTGGATACCGGGGTGGCAACGGGCGTGAGCTGCTCGTTATCCACCCCGGCCGTTCCTGTCAGCGGCGGTGCGTGTGTCCCCGTGTCCCCTCCTGTGTCCCGATTTGCGCTTTCGTGAAGCCGCAGACCAGGGGGCCTTTTGTGGCGAACAGGTGAGGGATCAGCCGTCCCACGGAGACTCGGGATCGGCTGCCGCGGCTACTTGCGTGTGCGGAGGTTCGCCCAGGAGCCGCCGAGGGCGGTCACCGCACCCCCGATGGTGCCGACGGCGGTTGCCGCCTCGGGGTTATGCGTCAGCGCCAAGACGACCACCGCCACGATGGAGGCGAGAGCGGTAAGAGCGATCACCCACGCCAGCGGGTTGGAGCTCGGCAAGTCGTTTGGGGTACGGTCAATGGTCGTCAAGGGTTCCGGTCTCCTCACAGTGAGCGGGGACCCGACAGCAGGCGAGTGGGAGATCCCAGCGGAGCCAGGCCGGCAAGCATCGGCTCCGCAAAGGTGGTCTCCCTTCGTCTTTCTGAAGGGCCTTCAGTGCCCAACCACGTTACTGGTGTCTCTGGGGTGCCCTGGGCCTGCGTCGGGGCGGACGGCGCCTCCGCGCAGTCCGCCAGGCGCACTTTTCCCCGTCCGCCTACCACGAGGGGCGAGGATTGAGAAGCAAACTATCCACAGGGAAAAACCCTGCTCAGGGGCCATCCCTGTGGATAACCCGCCCGCCAGCCCCTCCCGACGTGCGTGTGACGTAGATCACTGTCATTTTGTGGTCTGGGGAAGCGTTCAACTCCCCTTCGAGGCACCCACGTTGTCCTGGCAGGCACCACCCCCGGCGAAGAGGTCAACGACGGGCAGCATGGCGCCCGACCTGCCAAGCGACGTCCGGGTCGGTGAGGACCAGCGGTCGTACGCGCAGGAGTCCGTCGGCACCCGGGTCGGGCCCTCCGGGAGGGAGCAGCCCGGCCTCCTGGGTAACGCCGTCGACCCACTGTCCGTCCGAGCTGGGGCGTCCCTGCAGCTGGCGCACGACCGGCGCGGTCCCGAGGTAGACGACCCGGCGCCGGGCTCGCAGGTAGGCGCGCAGGATGCTCCGCAGCTCGCCCTTGGACTTCGGAGTGAGCTCCACCTCGACGGCGACCACGGGGCCACCGGGCGGCACCAGGACCAGGTCCGGCCAGTGCACCGCGTGGGCGCCGGCCGGGACCGCGAGGGTCTCCCCGCGCCGGGCGCGCTCGGGCACCCCGGGTACACCGAGGTCCGCGAGGAGTTCCGCCGGTCGCCCGGGCACCGCCTCGGCGGAGCGGACTTCGCGCTCGGTGAGCACCGTGTGCCCGGCCGCTTCCAGGGCGAGGCCGACATCGGCGAGGGCCAGGCGGTGGAGCAGCCGTTCGCCCGGGCGGGACGGTGCCGACAGGCCGGTGCCCGCGATGCGCGCTCCGCGCTCGGTGGGCCACACGACGGTGCCCGCCCACCGCATCGCCGCAGAGCGGTGCAGCAGCCCGGCCTCCGCCATGACCCGGGTCCGCAGGCGCGCGGTCTCGAGTCTGCCGTGCCAGCACGCGGTGGCTGCCTGGTGCAGGGTCAGGGTCCCGTATCGCGTCGCGAGCGCGAGGAGCCGCTCGTCCGCCTCCGTGCGCATCCAGCCGTCGCCCCGGGTCTCGCCGCTGCCGCGCACGCTGCGCCGGCGCTCCGCCCGCACTCGGTAGGCCCCCGCCGTCTCCTTCATCTCCACTGCCCGCTCCCCTGTCCTTACTTGACGCGCGCCAGCGCCTCTCGCGCTGACGTGAGAGGCACTCTGACCTGCAAAGAGGACAGGAAGCTGTACAGGTTTTATCGAACGCGGCCCGGCGTACGACGTGGAGCACCTCGCGGAGGAGCCCGGCGGGGTCCGGGCGTACGGTCGATGGGTGAGCACGACGTTGACGGAGCCGGTGGAGTCCCGGCCGTGGCGGCCCGAGAGCGGGCCGAGGCCGAGGGTCTGGTCCTGGCCTGCCGGTGACCGGCCCGCCCTGTGGGTGTGGTCTTGCGGGGCGTGGCGGTACGGGGTCGTAATGGCCAAGCACGACTACGCGGACGGCCGGGTGATCTACAAGGTGGCTGTCGACCTGGACGGGGCGACCAGCACGGTGTCCCGGTTCTACGCGTGGCCGCAGCCCGGCCTGCGGCGGGCGCACGGGTCCGGCTCGGAGCCCTCCGACTCGGGACCGCCGATCCTGGCGCCACGGCGGCGGAGCGTCGACTCCGCGTAGGGACGGACGGGCGCGGCTACAGCTGAGTCAGGTGGTCGCGTACGGGTCCGGCGAGCTCGGCGTAGAAGTCGATGCGGTCCTGGGCCTGGAGGATCTGGGCGCACACGGTCAGCAAGCCGATGCGAGCCTCGGGCCGGTCCAGGACGGGGGCGAGCTCGGTGCGGATGCGGGCGGCCGTCTCGGGGGTGAGCAGGGCGTACAGGTACAGGGTGGCCGCGTCGTAGCCGTACGGGGCGCGGCCCCACCCTTCCCAGTCCAGGATGTGCGGGCCGCGGGTGACGTTGCCGTAGTGGAGGTCTCCGTGGGCGGTGGTCCAGGTGACGTCCTCGACCTGGTGGCCGGTGAACTCGGGGATGACGCGGCGCAGGTACTCCTCGCGTACGGCCTCGCGGTCGGCCGGTGGCGGGACGTCGGCGAGGGCGTCCAGGGCGGCGGCCATCTCCTTCCACCACGTCTCGGGCAGGCCGGGGTCTTCGTCGAGGACGGGGCGCGGGGAAACCATCGGGTCGGGGGCGAGGGCGTACAGCTCGGCCCGGTACGCGTACGCGCCGGTGGTCCAGTCCCGGATGCGGAACAGGTCGGGGCGCGGCACCGAGGCGGGAAGGGTGCGGGAGGTGGACGGGCCGTTCCACAGCGTGCCGCCCTCGGTGCCGGCCTCGGCGCAGACCACGCGGAGCCAGTGCGGGCCGGCGGCGCCCGACAGGGTCCGGCCCCGGTACCCCCACACCCTGCGGCCGGTGGCTCGCAGGCCGAACTGGTCGGCGGCGTGCTGTTGGGCGGCCAGCATCCGGTCGACGGTGGCGGGGGCGGGGGCCTCGAACATGGCGGGTCCTACCTGTGGGAGACGGCTGCCGCGTCCTTGGATACCAGCTCGGTGGCGAGGGCCGCGACCTGTTCCACGGTGAGGCCGGAGCGCTCGGCCAGCTCTCCGAAGGTGAGACGGGCGCCGGAGACCAGGGCCTCCAGCACGGGGCGCACGGACGGGTGGAGCTCCCATTCGTGTCCGGCCGCGCGCAGCACGACGGCCTCGTCGGCGCCCTCGATCGCGGCCCGGGCAGTGGTGAGGGCCAGGACCAGGGCGGGGTCGGCGGGGACGTCGCCGATGTACGGGAGGGAGGGGGCCGGGCGGCCGGGATCGCGGGCGTCCTGGGAGGCGGCGAACTCCGAGACGATGTGGGGGTGGAGCGCCTCGGCGACTTCTTTGCGCAGCTGCTCGGCGTACGCGGTGCGCTCGGCGGGGCCGGCCACGGTCGGGACGCCTGCACGCACGGTGGGGGAGTGGAGGAGCTGCCCGGCCAGCCACACCAGGAGGTGGTGCCCCGTCGCGGGTGTCAGGCCGCAGGTGAGATGCAGGGACCGGCCTTCGGTGGCGGCCACGGCGTGCCACCAGCCTCGTGGGAGGTACAGCATGTCCCCGGCCTGGAGGACGACTTCGGCGACTGGCGGCCCCTCGGGCTTCTCGGGGGCCTCGACGTCCAGGCGGAGCGGGTCCGTGCGGGTGGCCCCGTACAGGTTCCACCGCTTCGCGCCTTCGAGCTGGACGACCACGACGTCGTGGTCGTCCCAGTGGACGCCGAAGGCCTCGGTGGGGTGCCAGGAGGCGTACAGGTTGGCCTGGACGTCGGTGC
>NZ_JBEZWL010000040.1:0-54801 GCF_040648015.1 Streptomyces sp. NPDC029216
CAAGTGGGGCCTGGACTACATGAACGAGCGCTACGGCAGCCCGGTCGGCGCCTGGAACTTCTGGCAGGCCAACCACTGGTACTAAACCACCGGTGAGGTAGCAGACATACGAGGGCCCCGGTGGCCGGCCTCCCCAGGTCCGGCCACCGGGGCCTTCGCATCCCATCCCACGGGTTCGGTGGGCGCCACGGCACGCGGTGTGCTCAGAGGCGCTGGATGATCGTGCCGGTCGCCAGCGCGCCCCCGGCGCACATGGTGATCAGCGCGAACTCCTTGTCGCGCCGCTCCAGCTCGTGCAGCGCGGTGGTGATCAGGCGGGCCCCGGTGGCGCCGACGGGGTGGCCGAGGGCGATGGCGCCTCCGTTGACGTTGACCTTCTCCAGGTCCTGTCCGAAGACCTGGGCCCAGCTGAGGACGACGGACGCGAAGGCCTCGTTGATCTCGACGAGGTCGATGTCCTTGAGGGACATGCCGGCCTTGCCCAGCACGGCCCGCGTCGCGTCGATGGGACCGTCCAGGTGGTAGTGCGGGTCGGCGCCGACCAGGGCCTGGGCGACGATGCGGGCGCGCGGCCTGAGCTTGAGGGCGCGGGCCATCTTGCGCGAGGCCCACATCACGGCGGCGGCGCCGTCGGATATCTGGGAGGAGTTCCCGGCGGTGTGCACGGCCGTCGGCATGACCGGCTTCAGCCGCGCCAGCCCCTCCATGCTGGTGTCGCGCAGGCCCTCGTCCCGGTCGACCAGCCGCCACATGCCCTGGCCGGCGGCCTGCTCCTCCTCCGTCGTCGGTACCTGGACGGCGAAGGTCTCGCGCTTGAAGCGCTCCTCGGCCCAGGCGGTGGCGGCCCGCTCCTGCGAGAGCACGCCGAGGCGGTCGACGTCCTCGCGGGTGAGGCCGCGGTGGCGGGCGATCCGCTCGGCCGCCTCGAACTGGTTGGGGAGGTCGACGTTCCACTCGTCCGGGAAGGGCTTGCCGGGGCCGTGCTTGGAGCCGGACCCGAGGGGGACGCGGCTCATGGCTTCGACGCCGCAGGCGATGCCGATGTCGATGACCCCGCCGGAGACCATGTTGGCCACCATGTGGTTGGCCTGCTGGGAGCTGCCGCACTGGCAGTCCACGGTGGTCGCGGCGGTCTCGTACGGCAGGCCCATGGCGAGCCAGGCGTTGCGGGCGGGGTTCATGGACTGCTCGCCGGCGTGGGTGACGGTGCCGCCGACGATCTGCTCGACGCAGTCGGGCTGGATTCCGGTACGGGCGAGGAGTTCGCGGTAGGTCTCGCCGAGCAGGTAGGCGGGATGGAGGTTGGCCAGGGCGCCTCCGCGTTTCCCGATGGGCGTGCGTACGGCTTCGACGATGACGGGTTCCGCGGCCATGAGCTCGTCCTCTCCTGCACACTCTGCACAGCGCCGGCGCGGCGGGCCGTCCCGGCGGCCGCAGCGCTCGAACTAGTACGCGTTCTAGTTCTCCACCGCAGTCTTATGACCCGAACCCCTGCCACGCAAGGGTCTTGCACGCCCCCTCCACGGATTCCACACGCAACAGTTGACGCGGGTGCCCTTGTCACTTGTAGAACTCGTTACTACCTTCGAGCCAACTTCTGATGGGCCGTCAGACCTTCGTCAGACCTTGGAGTCGCCCGATGTCCTGTCCCGCGCTGCCCGAAGGCTTCGACGCCACCGACCCCGACCTCCTCCGGGAACGGGTCCCGCTCCCGGAGTTCGCGCGGCTTCGGCAGACCGCTCCCGTGTGGTGGTGCGCGCAGCCGCGCGGCGTCACCGGGTTCGACGACGAGGGCTACTGGGCCGTCACCCGGCACGCGGACGTCAAGTACGTCTCCACGCACCCGGAGCTGTTCTCCTCCACCACCAACACGGCGATCATCCGCTTCAACGAGCACGTCCGGCGCGAGCAGATCGAGGCCCAGCGCCTGATCATGCTGAACATGGACCCGCCGGAGCACACCCGCGTCCGGCAGATCGTGCAGCGCGGCTTCACCCCGCGCGCCATCCGCGGTCTGGAGCATGCCCTGCGCGACCGGGCGCGGAAGATCGTCGAGGAGGCGCGGGCGGCGTCGGGGGACGGCAGCTTCGACTTCGTCACGCAGGTGGCCTGCGAACTCCCGCTCCAGGCCATCGCCGAGCTGATCGGCGTACCGCAGCGGGACCGGGCCAAGATCTTCGACTGGTCGAACAAGATGGTCGCGTACGACGATCCGGAGTACGCGATCACGGAGGAGGTCGGCGCCAACGCGGCCGTGGAGCTCATCGGTTACGCGATGAACCTGGCCGCCGAGCGCAAGGAGTGCCCGGCCAAGGACATCGTCACGCAGCTGGTGGCCGCGGAGGGCGAGGGCAACCTGCGCTCCGACGAGTTCGGCTTCTTCGTGCTGCTGCTGGCGGTCGCGGGCAACGAGACCACGCGCAACGCCATCAGCCACGGCATGCACGCCTTCCTCACCCACCCCGACCAGTGGGAGCTGTACAAGGCGACCCGGCCGTCCACGGCCGCGGAGGAGATCGTGCGCTGGGCCACGCCCGTGGTCTCCTTCCAGCGCACCGCCACCCGGGACACCGAGCTGGGCGGGCAGAAGATCAAGGCGGGCGACCGGGTGGGGATGTTCTACTCATCCGCCAACCACGACCCCGAGGTCTTCGAGGACCCGGACGCCTTCGACATCACCCGCGACCCGAACCCGCACCTCGGCTTCGGCGGCGGGGGCCCGCACTTCTGCCTCGGCAAGTCCCTGGCCGTCATGGAGATCGACCTGATCTTCAACGCCCTGGCCGACACGCTGCCCGGTCTGCGGCTCGCACCCGAGGGCGCCGGGCCACGGCGGCTGCGGGCGGCCTGGCTCAACGGCATCAAGGAGCTTCGGGTCAGCGCCTGTTGACCCGTGGACCAGGACGGCAGGGGCCGTCACCTCCCACGCCCCGGCCCCTGCCGTCCGCTGGAACGGCCCGCGCGGACCCCGCCCGAGTGGCGAGATGCCGCGCGGGGGCCGATCCTTACAGGACGCGGCGATCCACCGAAGGGGCGCCGGGGCCGTCGTGCCCCGGCGCCCCTTCGGCCTGCGGGCCCGTCAGGCCGGGCGGGGGGCCGCGCAGATCGCGTCAGCCCAGGCGCAGGACCGCGCAGGTCGTCGTGGCGTGGGCGTGGAGCCGGCCGTCGTGGGTGCCGGTGATCCGGTCCTCGGCGGTGGCGGTGGTGCGGCCCACGTGCAGGGCGGCGCCCTCGCAGCGCAGCGTGGGGGTGTCCGCCTGGACGGGGCCGAGCACCTGCTGCGCACCTCCGGCCTGCCCCTGACGGCGGTCGCCCGCCGGGTGGGGTACGAGAGCCCCGGCCCGCTGCGCGCGCTGCGGCGGCGGGCCGCGGGCGGGGGCTGAGGCGGCGGGCCGCGGGCGGGGCTGAGGCGGGCCGGTTCGTACGGGCGTGCGGGCACCCGGGACCGGTGCCAGACTGGGGCCATGGCCACGGTTGTGGGCGCGCTCGGCCCTTCCTTCCGGGGACGGCTCGTGCGGCCCGGGGACCCCACGTACGACGAGGACCGGCGGGTCTGGAACGGCTCGGTGGACCGGCACCCCGCCCTCGTCGCCTGCTGCGCGGGCGTGGCGGACGTCATGGACGCCGTACGGTTCGCGGCCGGTGAGGGGCTGCCCCTGGCCGTGCGCTCCGGCGGCCACAGCTTCCCCGGGCACTCGGTGTGCGACGACGGGATCGTCATCGACCTCTCCGCCCTGCGGGGCATCCGGGTGGACCCCGAGGCCCGTACCGTCCGGGCCCAGGCCGGGGTGCTGCTCGGCGAACTGGACCGGGAGACCCAGGTGTTCGGGCTGGCCGTGCCGGCCGGGATCGTCACGCACACCGGGCTGGCCGGGCTGACCCTCGGCGGCGGGATCGGCTGGCTGATGCGCAAGTACGGGCTGACGGTCGACCAGTTGCTGTCGGTGGACGTGGTCACCGCCGACGGGTCGTTCCTGAAGGCGGACGCCGACCGGAACGCGGACCTCTTCTGGGGGATCCGCGGCGGGGGCGGGAACTTCGGGATCGTCACGGAGTTCGAGTTCCGGCTCAACCCGGTCGGCCCGGTGGTGCTCGCGGGCCCGGTCCTGTGGCCGATGGAGGAGTCGGCGCGGCTGCTGCGCCTGTACCGCGACTGGATCACCGACGTCCCGGACGAGCTGACCACCGCGGTCGTGCACCGCAAGGTGCCGCCCGTGCCGTTCATCCCGTCCGAACTGCACGGCAGGCCGGTCGTGATGGTCGTGTGCTGCTACGCCGGACCGGTCGAGGACGGCGAGGAGGTGCTGCGACCGCTGCGGGAGGCCGGCCCGCCTCCCCTGCTGGACCTGTGCGCGCCCAAGCCGTTCACCGCGCACCAGGCGATGTTCGACCCGTCCTTCCCGCGCGGGCGCTGGTACTACTTCAAGTCCTGTGACGTGGACCGGCTGGACGACGAGGTCATCGACCGCACCGCCGAGCACGCGGCCCGCATCGTGTCGCCGCTGACCGCCTTCCCGATCTTCCAGCTGGGCGGGGCGATCCGGCGGGTCGGGGAGGACGAGACGGCCTTCGGCGGGCGGTCCGCCGGGCACACGTTCAACATCAACGGGACGACGGAGGGCCCCGAGGGGTTCGAGGCGGAACGGGAGTGGGCGCGCGGCCTGTGGTCGGCGCTGGCCCCCTACCAGACCGGGGTCTACTCCAACTTCCTGATGGAGGAGGGCGAGGACCGGGTCGCGCAGGCCTACGGCGAGGCGAAGTACCGGCGCCTGCGGGAGCTGAAGCGCCGCTACGACCCCGGCAACCTCTTCCGCCTCAACCCGAACATCCCCCCGGCCGCCTCCTGATCCCCGGACACCCCCTACCGTTGCGCGGCGGCCATCCGGTCGGGCTCCCCCGCGGTCCGGCGCTGCGCGGGCAGGCTCACCCTCAGGCCGCGCGGCCCCGACAGCACGTGGACCAGTCCGAAGCCCGCCGTGACGACGACGGCGCCGCCCACGGCGTCCAGGACCCAGTGGTTGGCGGTGGCCACGATCGCGCACACCGTGATCAGCGGGTGCAGCGCGCCCAGCAGCTTCTGCCAGCCCTTCGGCGCCAGCACCACGACGACGATCCCGCACCACAGCGACCAGCCGAAGTGCAGCGAGGGCATCGCCGCGTACTGGTTGGAGATCGCGGTCATCGCCCCGTACGAGGGGTTCGCCAGGTCCTGCGCCCCGTGCACGGTGTCGACGAAGCCGAGGCCGGGCATGAGGCGCGGCGGCGCGAGCGGGAACAGCCAGAACCCGGCCAGCGCGATGACGGTCGCCAGGCCCAGCGAGGCCCGCGCCCAGCGGTAGTCGCCGGGCCGGCGCCAGTAGAGGACCGCCAGGATGGCCAGGGGCACCACGAAGTGGAAGGAGGAGTAGTAGAAGTTGAAGAACGCCTCCAGCCAGGGCGCGTCGACCACCGCGCGGTTCACTGCGTGCTCGATGTCGATGCCGAGGGCCTGCTCGATGCCGAGGATCCGGCTGCCGTTGTCCTCGGCGAGGGGGCGGCTGGCGGGGGCGGCGGCGCGGATGTGCGAGTAGAGGGAGTAGCCGACCCGTATCAGCAGGAGTTCCAGCAGCAGGTTGGGCCGCGACAGCACGCGCCGCCAGAACGGCAGCAGCGGCACCCGGGCCCAGCGGGCGGCGGCGGGCCGCCCGTAGACGGTGGGGACGGGCTCGCGCCAGTACGGGGAGGAGCGCGGCAGGAACGGCACGGCGCAGGCCGCCGCCACCGCGGCGAGGAGCGGCACGTTGTCCCGCACGGGGGCCAGTGCGGCCATGTTGGGCAGCAGGACGGCGCTGGGCAGGGTGATGGCCAGCACCACGGCCACCGGCCACACGCGCCGGTCGGCGGCCCGCTTCCCCACCTTTCCGGCCACGGCGAGCAGCACCCACAGCAACTGGTGGCGCCAGCCGGTCGGGGACACGGCGACGGCCGCGCAGCCGGTGAGGGCGACGGCGAGCAGCAGCTGGCCGTCGCGGGCGTAGCGGGCGGCGCGGCGCAGGGCGGCCCAGGTGATCGCGGCGGCGAGGGCGGCGTAGAGGAGGATCTCGGCGGGGCCGCTGAGGCCGAAGCGCAGCAGGGCGCCGTGGACGGACTGGTTGGCGAGGCCGTCGGGGGAGCCGCCGAGGCCGGTGCCGGCGAGGTGGTGGATCCAGTACGTCCACGAGTCGCGCGGCAGGGCGGCCGCGGCCAGCGCGGTGGCTCCGGCGAAGGCCGCGGCGGCGGCGCGGGCGGTGGGGCGCCGGCCGGTGAGCCACAGCAGCGGGGCGAAGAGCAGCAGGGCGGGCTGGAGGGCGGCGGCCAGTCCGACGAGGAGTCCGGCGGGGCGTTCGCCGGGCACCCGGAAGACGGCGAGCAGCACCAGCAGCACGGGCAGTACGGCGGTCTGGCCCGGGAAGGCGGCCGCGCGGACCGGCAGGGAGACCATCATCAGCGCGACCAGCACGGGCGCCGCGAGCAGCGCGGTGCGGCGCGGCACGGGGTCGGGCAGGCCGCGCGCGGCGACCACCCCGACGGCGGCGACGAGGAGCAGGGTCGCGCAGGTCCAGGCCACCTCCAGGGAGGAGGGCGCGCCGAGGCCGGCCAGGGGTTTGAGGACCAGGCCGGCGAAGGGGGTGCCGGTGAACTGCCCGGTGTCGTAGAGGGTGCCGGGGGCCGCGGTGCTCGCCGAGAGGTGGAGGTCGCCGAGCCACTCGCCCGGGGGCACGCGCAGCACGGCGGCGGCCTGTCTGACGGTGAGGACCGCCGCGAGCGCCCACAGCAGGAGGCGCGCCGCCCCGAGTCTGCCGCTACCGCCTATGAACCCGGCATGTCCGTCGGGACCTCCGTGCTCCACCGCGTCAGCCACGCCTCGCCGTCCTCACTGGGGATCACTACCGGGACGACGATATCCCCCGCGGGATCCCTAGGATGGCGGGCATGAGCATCGTGAAGATCAACGCACTGACGGTTCCCGACGAGCAGCGGGAGGTGCTGGAGCAGCGTTTCGCCTCGCGGGCGGGCGCCGTGGAGGGCTCGGACGGCTTCGAGTGGTTCGAGCTGCTGCGGCCGATCGAGGGCACCGACCAGTACCTCGTGTACACGCGGTGGCGTTCGGAGGAGGACTTCCAGGCGTGGATGGAGGGTCCGATGAAGGCGGCGCACCAGGGCGGCGGGGACCGGCCGAAGCCGGCGGCGTCCGGGTCGCAGGTGTGGTCGTTCGAGGTCGTGCAGCAGGCGGCGCCGAAGAAGGCGTGAGCCGTCCGCCGGAAGGGCCCGGGGCGTGTGCGTCCGCGGGCCCTTCCGTGCGTGTGTGCCGGGCGTCGGCCGGGCTCTCAGCTCCAGAAGGCGTCGCTCTCGTCGATGTCCTGGGTGCACTGGTCGATGTCGGTGATCTTGCCGCCGACGATGGTGAAGAAGAGCCCTTCGTGGATCTCGATGCCGCGGTCGCCGCGGTCGCCCATGGCGGTGTGGAAGGACATCGCGTGGCCCCGGCCGTCGGCCAGGACCCGCTCCAGGCGGACCTGGAAGGTGCCGTTGGTCTCCTCTCCCAGGCGGCGGTAGAGGTCGAGGCAGGCTTCCCGCCCCTTGTGGTGCCCGGAGAGGGGGCTGGTGCCGGGCACGTGGTGGATGACGTCGGCCGTCATCAGGGTGCCCAGGGTCTCCATGTCGCCCTTGCCGAAGGCCTCGTAGGCGCGGCGGATCAGGGCACAGTCCGGATGCTCCGACATGACCGTCCACCCTTCGTTCGTGGGATATTCGTGTGATTAACGCCTTTCCTCATCATCAGCCCGTGCTTGTGGATATTCCACGCGGGAGGCTGGGGCGGGTCTCCACAATGGCGGCATGGACAGGAATTCGATCACCATGACGGGCACTTCGAGCACGACGACGGGCATCGGCGGGGTCCGCGGCTGGGCCGTCACCGCGGAGCCGTTCACGACCGCGGACGCCACCGCCCTGCGGCGCGCGTACTACGCGGAGGTCGCCGGGCGGTACTGGGAACGGGAGGTCACCGAGGCCGAGATCGACCAGGGGATGCTGGACGACCCGGCCGACGGGCTCGAACCGCCGACGGGCCGGTTCGTGGTCGGCCGGCTCGACGGGCGGCCCCTGGCCTGCGGCGGCATACGGCTCCTCGACCCCGACACCGCCGAGCTCACGAGGATCTACGTCGACCGGAGCGCGCGCGGCACGGGCGGCGGGGCCGCGCTGCTCGCCGTACTGGAGGAGGAGGCCCGCGCTCTGGGCGCCGGGCGGATGCGGCTGGACACGCGGACCGACCTGGTGGAGGCCCGCGCCCTGTACGCGCGTCACGGGTACCGGGAGATACCGGCGTACAACTCCGGCCAGTACGCCCAGCACTGGTTCGAGAAGCCGCTGGTCTGAGCCCCGGTTGGGCCTGGTCCGGGGCGGTCCGGGGCGGGGGTCAGGGCGCGGCGTGGTCCCGGCGCGGGAGGGTGTCGTAGGGCTCCTCGGCGTCGGATCCGCACAGCTCCCGGTTGAGTTCCTCGACGAGCTTGACGAGGTCGGTGGGGCGCTCGGGGCCCCACCAGTCGCCGAGGAGTTCGGCGAGGGAGTCCTGCCGCGCCTCGGCCAGCCGGTCCGCGGACTCGCGGCCCCGGTCGGTCAGGACCAGCGAGAGCCCCTGCCGGGTGGCGAGCCCGCGCTCCTCGACCTGGCGGGCGGCGTCCGTGACGACCCTGAGGGGGACGGCCGTGCGTTCGGCGAGCACCGCCGGGTCGACCGAGCCGTACCTCTTGATCCGCAGCAGCATCCAGCTGGCGGCGGGCAGCAGGTCGAAGCCCGCCCGCGCGGTGATCTTCTCGTAGACGTGGGCGCGGCCCTCCCGGGTGCCGAGGACGGACAGGGCGCGGGCGACCTCGTCGCGGGAGGAGCGCTGGACGGGGTTGGAGGCGAGGGTCTCCGTCACATCGGGCGCGGTGACGGACGCGCGCAGCTTGTCCTCCTTCAGGAACCAGGAGATCAGGAACGCGAGCAGGACCACGGGCACCGCGTAGAGGAACACGTCGGTGATGGCGCTGGAGTAGGCGTCCAGCACCCGGGGCCGCAGTGCGGGCGGCAGCGCGCCGATGGCCCGGGGGTCCGCCTCGATCCGCGCGGGGGCGGCCGCGGGCGGCAGGGGGACGCCGGCGAGGGTGGCGGTGAGCTTCTCGCCCAGCCGGCTGGTGAAGATCGTGCCGAAGACGGCGACGCCGAAGGAGGCGCCGATGGAACGGAAGAAGGTGGCACCGGAGGTGGCGACTCCGAGGTCGGCGTAGCTGACTGCGTTCTGCACCACCAGGACGAGCACCTGCATGACCAGGCCGAGACCGGCGCCGAAGACGAAGAAGTAGACGCTCATCACCAGGTCGGAGCTGGTGCGCTCCAGCTGGTGCAGGAGCACCAGTCCGACGGCGGTGACGGCGGTTCCGGTGACGGGGAAGACCTTCCAGCGCCCGGTGCGGCTGACGATCTGCCCGGAGGTGGTGGAGGCGATCAGCAGGCCGAGCACCATCGGCAGCATGTGGACGCCGGACATGGTGGGTGAGACACCGCGTACGACCTGGAGGAAGGTCGGCAGGTAGACCATCGCGCCGAACATGGCGAAGCCGACGATGAAGCTGATCACCGAGCAGAGCGTGAAGGTGCGGATCCGGAACAGCTTCAGCGGCAGGACGGGTTCGGCGGCCCGCCGTTCGACGAACAGGAAGGCGACGAGGAGGACGGCGCCGAGGACGGCGAGGCCCACGATCCGGGCGGAGCCCCAGCCCCAGCTGCCGCCGAGGGAGGCGACGAGGACGAGGCAGGTGGCGACGCCCGCGATCAGGACGGTGCCGAGGTAGTCGATGGTGTGCCGGGAGGGGCGGGCCGGGATCCGCAGGGCGGCGGCGATGACGACGAGGGCGACGAGACCGATGGGGAGGTTGATGTAGAAGACCCAGCGCCAGGAGAGGTGGTCCACGAACAGACCGCCCAGCAGGGGGCCGAGCACGCTCGTCGCGCCGAAGACGGCGCCGAAGAGGCCCTGGTACTTGCCGCGTTCGCGTGGCGGGACGATGTCGCCGACGATCGCCATCGACAGCACCATCAGGCCGCCGCCGCCCAGGCCCTGGAGGGCGCGGAAGCCGATCAGCTGGGGCATGTCCTGGGCGAGGCCGCAGAGGGCGGAGCCGATGAGGAAGATGACGATGGCGTACTGGAAGAGCTTCTTGCGGCCGTACTGGTCGCCGAGCTTGCCCCACAGGGGGGTGGCCGCGGTGGAGGCCAGCATGTAGGCGGTGACCACCCAGGACAGGTGTTCCATGCCGCCCAGTTCGCTCACGATCGTGGGGAGGGCGGTGGAGACGATGGTCTGGTCGAGTGCGGCGATCAGCAGGCCCAGCAGCAGGGCTCCGATCGAGACGAGCACCTCGCGCGAAGCGTGCTCGGCGCCCTGGGCGGGGCTCGCGGGCGACGCGGTCACATCCTGAGCCATCGACTCCTCCTCACGCCGGAACAACATCTCCATCCTGAGCGGTCTGTCCGGTTATGGC
Organism: Streptomyces sp. NPDC029216; assembly: GCF_040648015.1. NCBI lineage: Bacteria > Bacillati > Actinomycetota > Actinomycetes > Kitasatosporales > Streptomycetaceae > Streptomyces > Streptomyces sp. NPDC029216. The sequence continues at coordinate 10,548 of NZ_JBEZWL010000040.1, forward strand.
CTCTCGGAAGGGTTGGGTGGGGCCGAAGGGGTCTGCATAATCGCTGGCAGTGTCCAGGGGAGGGGTTACCAGTGAGCGCTGAGCGCTGTCCGGAATGCGGAGCCACGGGCGTCGACTGCGCGTGCGCGCGGGGCGTGGGGTTCAACCCGCTGCGCATCCGCCCGTACATGGGGATGCCCGACGCCTCCGGGACCGTCCCGGCCCAGCCGTCACCCCAGCCGGTCCTGGGCGCGCTGGCGCAGCCCGGCGCCTCCGACGGCACGCCCTTCCCGACGCTCGCGCCCGAGGCGGGTTCCGCGGGCCCGCTGGGCGAGGAGGCCGCGACGACCGTCCTGCCGCCCGTCCCGGCGGCCCCGGGCGCGCCGGTTCCTCCGGCACCCCCCGGCGCGGCCGACGGCGGACCCGGGCCGGAGGCCTGGTCGGGTGCGGGGGCCGGGAGCCACGAGGCGCCGACCGCCATGATCCCCGTCCAGGCCGGCCCGGTCGAGTGGACCGGCGCGGGGGCCGGGGGCGCCGATGGGCCGACGGCCGTGATCCCGCCCGTCGCGGTGGCCCCGCCGGACGCGCACACCCGGGCGGCCGAGATACCCGGGACGGCCGAGCACGATCGGACGATGCGGCTGCGGGCCGTGCCCCCGCGGGGGTCCCGGGCCGCAGCCGGGCGGCCGAAGCGGCGGCGCACGGTTCCCCTGCTGGCCGGGGCCGGTGCGGTCGTGGTCGCCGGGGTGGTGGCGCTGGCGCTGGGCCTGTTCACGGGCTCCGGGAAGGACGGCACCGCCCTCGCCGACCCCGGGCCTTCGGTGCCCGTCGCCGGCGAGGCACCGGCCGACCCGTCGCAGACCCCGGCCGGCCCCTCGGAGAGCGCCTCCTCGTCGGCCTCGCCGTCCGCGTCGGCGAGTGCGTCCCGCTCGGCGTCGCCGTCCGCGTCCCCGAGCGCGTCCCGTACCTCGGCGGCGCCGTCGCCGAGCGCGTCCGCGAGCGCGCCCAAGACCACCAAGCCCGTCGCCCCGCCGCCGCCCGCCAAGCCCGCGACCCTGCGTCCCGGCGACTCGGGGCCCGAGGTGCTCAAGCTCCAGCGGCTGCTGTCGGACCAGGGCCTGTACGACGGCCGGTTCGACGGCAGGTACGGCCGCGCCGTGGAGCGGGCCGTGGAGGACTTCCAGGTGGAGTACGGGGTCTACGAGGACCCCTGGGGGGTCTACGGTCCGGCGACCCGGCGCGCCCTGGAGGGATAGGTCACGCCGCAGCCGGTGGCGCGCACCGCCCGGGTTTTGTATCGTGTAGGAACAAAGTGGTTCCGTCCTCACTCCCTGACCGGTGGACGGAACCACTTGTTCTCTTCTCCCGCCCCGTCTGGAGCCCCGCCGATGCCGGCCAGCACCGCCTCCGCCCAGGTCGTCCTCACCGCCAGGGCCTTGCTCCTGGACATGGACGGCACCCTCGTCAACTCCGACGCGGTGGTCGAGCGCTGCTGGCGCGCGTGGGCTCTGTCGCACGGGCTGGACCCGCGGGAGGCCCTCAAGGTGGTCCACGGCCGCCAGGGCTACGCCACGATGGCCATCCTGCTGCCCGAGCGCCCGATGGAGCTCAACCACGCCGAGAACGCCGAGATGCTGGCCCGCGAGACCGCTGACACCGACGGGGTGGTCCCGGTCGCGGGCGCTCCGGAGTTCATGGCGGCGATCGCCCGCCTGCCGCACGCCCTGGTCACCTCGGCCGACGCCGCCCTGGCCGGGGTCCGCATGACGGCCGCGGCCCTGCCCATGCCCGACGTGCGGATCACCGCCGAGTCCGTCGGGGCCAGCAAGCCCGACCCGGAGGGCTTCCTCAAGGGCGCCGCCGAGCTGGGTGTGGACCCGTCCGACTGCGTGGTCTTCGAGGACTCCGCGGCCGGTATCGCGGCGGGCCTGGCGGCCGGCATGCGCGTGATCGGCATAGGCCCCCGCGCCGCGGCCCACGGCCCCACGGCCCACGTCGACGACCTCACCTCGGTCCGCGTCGAGGCCGGCGAGGACGGCTCGATCCGCCTCGCCCTCACCCCGGCGCGGTAGCCGCGCCGGGGCACGGAGGGCGCGACCGGCGTCAGCCCGTGATCGCCTCGTACAGGGAGAACCCGGCCAGCGCCGCCATGACGCACGCCGCGACCTTGGTGATGAGCCGCAGCGGCACGTACTTCATGAGGGTGCGCCCGCCCAGGATGCCGATGCCCGCCACCGTCCAGAGCGCCAGCACCGCACCGAGGCCGACGGCGAGCGGGTCGTCGTACCGCGCCGCGAGGTTGGCGGTCATGATCTGGGTGAGGTCGCCGAACTCGGCCACCAGGATCAGCATGAAGCCCGCCCCGGAGACCTTCCAGAAGGACTGGTCGGCGGGCGGCCTGACCTCCTCCTCCCCGTCGCCCTTCTTCAGCAGCAGCATGGCCGCGCCCGCGAGGAAGAGCAGGCCCACGACGGCCTGGACGAGCCGGTGCGGCAGGAGGGTGAGCACGCTGCCCGCGGCGATGGCGAGCGCGACGTGCACGGCGAAGGCGGCGGCCACGCCCGCGAAGACGTAGGAGGCGCGGTAGCGGGTGCCGAGCATCAGACCGGCCAGGGCCGTCTTGTCGGGGAGTTCGGCGAGGAAGACGACGCCGAAGGCGATCGCCGCCACGGTGAAGCTGAACACGGGGTGAAACCTCGATCGGTCGGGCAGGACGCCATCGGGACCGAGAGACCTGGGGTGTTTCAGGGGTCGCTTCGGCTCGGCGGCACCCTGGTTGCGTCGACACGCCGCACGTCACGCGCATGCGGTGTGCGCATGCTGCGTCGCGCGCGTCGCGTCACTTGGACAGGACACTGCGGCCGAAGGTCTCGCTGGCGGTCCGCTGACGCGGTCCGCCTCCGGGCGCCGGCTGGGTGACCCAGCAGTATGTCGACGGTCCGGCGAAGAGCTACTCCCCTTCTGCTCCGTCCAGGGTACGCGACCCCGGCCGCGGAGCCGGGCCGCCCGGAATGTGAGCTTGACCCCACCCCGTCCCGATGCAGCGCCCGGAATCTCAACTTCCCCTTGAATAGGGGGCGTTGATTTTCTTGATGTGACGTGCCCATGTCGGCAATCTGTCACCTGGCGCCCATCCCCGCGACATCCGGCGCCGCCAGCATGGCCGCGCCCCGCCGGGGCCGAACGGCCTACCACCCCCCGCTCCAGGGAGCCCCCTCATGGCCCTCACCCCCTTCCGCACGCCCTCCGTCTACGCGCGTCGCATCCGCCGCGCCGGACGCGCCGGCGTCCTCGCGTCCGCCGTCGCACTCGCCGCCCTCACCTCCCTCGTGAACGCCCCCGCCGCCCTGGCCTCCCCGCCCACCCCGATCAGCGCCGCCGAGGCCCGCGCCTACCTCGCCACGGTCACGCCGGCGGCCGAGGGCTCCCTCACCGGCTACAGCCGCTCCCAGTTCCCGCACTGGAGCACCGTCTCCGGCACCTGCAACACCCGCGAGACGGTCCTCAAGCGCGACGGCGTGAACGTCGTCACCGACTCCTACTGCGCCGCCGTGAGCGGCAGTTGGTACTCCGAGTACGACGGCGCCACCTGGACCGCCGCCTCGGACGTCGACATCGACCACATGGTCCCGCTCGCCGAGGCCTGGCGTTCGGGCGCCAACACCTGGACGACCTCCAAGCGCCAGCAGTTCGCCAACGACCTCACCCGCCCCCAGCTCATAGCCGTCACCGACAACGTGAACCAGGCCAAGGGCGACCTCGACCCCGGCAAGTGGCTGCCCCCGCGCACCGCGTACCGCTGCACCTACGCCCGCTCGTGGGTCCAGGTGAAGCAGTATTGGGGCCTGAGCATGGACTCCGGGGAGAAGACCGCCCTGGTGAACCTCCTCAACGGCTGCTGACTCCGCCCCTCCCCCGGATTTTCACCCCCGCTATCCCCCGCCAGGGGGAGGCCAGGCCCCCGGCACGCCCCGTACCGTGATCGAAAGGGCTGTCGAGGAGGGGGAGTCGGATGGCCGGACTGCGACTTGGACCGCTGCTGCGCTACGTCGACTGGGACACGGGCGGCTCCGCCACGATATGGGTCGAGGCGGACCGCCCGCGCACGGCCGAGGTGCGGTGCGCCGACGGGTCCGGCGGCAGCGCCCGCACCTTCCAGATCGCCGGCCACCACTACGCGCTGGTACCGGTCACCGGCCTGACGCCCGGCACCGACACGGCCTACGAAGTGCTGCTCGACGGCCTCGCCGTCTGGCCCGACCCCGGCGGCCGCTTCCCGCCCAGCACGATCGCCACGCCCGCGGTGGGCGGCGGCCCCGGCCGCGGTGCGCCCGGGCTCCGGGTCACCTTCGGCTCGTGCCGGCAGGCGGCACCGCCCGCCGGCCGGCGCGGGCCGCACGGCGCCGACGCCCTCGACACCCTCGCGGCGCGGCTGGCCGCCGAGCCCTCGGAGGTCCGGCCGGACGTCCTGCTGCTGCTCGGCGACCAGGTCTACGCCGACCAGCTCTCGAAGGAGACCCGGCGGTGGCTGGCGGCCCGCCGGGACCTGCGCGAGGCCCCGGGCGCCCAGGTCGCGGACTACGAGGAGTACACCCGCCTCTACGACGAGTCCTGGACCGACCCGGAGATCCGCTGGCTGCTGTCCACGGTCCCGAGCCTGCACATCTTCGACGACCACGACGTCATAGACGACTGGAACACCAGCGCCGCCTGGCAGGCGCAGATGCGCGCGACCCCGTGGTGGCCGGAGCGGGTCCTCAGCGGGCTGATGTCGTACTGGGTCTACCAGCACCTGGGCAACCTCTCCCCCGCCGAACTCGCCGCGGACCCCCTGTACGCGGCCGTCCGCGCCACCCCGGACGGCACGGACGCGCTGCGCGCCTTCGCGGCCGCGGCGGACGCCGATCCGGCGTCGGTGCGCTGGAGTTACCGGCGGGACTTCGGCCGGATACGGCTGCTGATGGTCGACACCCGGGCGGCGCGGGTCCTGGCCGAGGACGGGCGGGCCATGCTCGACCCGGCGGAGCAGCGCTGGCTCCGGGAGAACGCCCTGTCGGGGCACGGCGGTTACGACCACCTGCTGATCGGTTCCTCGCTGCCGTGGCTGATGCCGCCGCTCGTCCACGACGCGGAGGTGTGGAACGCCGCGCTCTGCCGCGGGGAGCGCGGGGAGCGGTGGGCCCGGATCGGGGAGGACCTGCGGCGGCGCAGCGATCTGGAGCACTGGGCGGCGTTCCCGGCGTCGTTCGCGGCGCTGAGCGACCTGATCGAGGAGGTCGGGACGGGGCCGAAGGCTCCGGCCACGGTCGCCGTCCTGTCCGGGGACGTGCACCACGCGTACGTGGCCGAGCCGCTCATACCCAGCACGGCGCGGCTCTTCCAGCTGACCTGTTCGCCGGTGCACAACTCCATCCACACGGCGGTGAAGTGGGGGTTCCGGCTGGGCTGGTCGCGGCTCGGCCGGTGGCTGGGGCGCGGCTTCTCCCGGCACGGCCGGACGGGACGGCCGCCACTGAGCTGGCGGCGTACGGGCGGCCCCTGGTTCGGCAACCAGCTGATGACGCTGACCCTGGCGGGCCGGGACGCCCGGCTCCGGCTCGACCAGGCCCGTTCGTCCGGGCCGGGCGCCCGCCTGGTGACGGTGCTGGACCGCCGGCTCACCGGAGCGGAGTAGGCCGGGGCTCCGGGGCGGGGGCGCCGGGCGTACGCTGTATGGCTGTCAAGCCGCCCCTGCCGCTCCCCCGCGACCACGCGGCGCTCCGGACTGGGGAGTCCCGCTGTGATCGAGACGCTGGGGTCGCTGACCGCGAGCCCGTGGATCTACGTCCTGGTGTCGGTGTCGGTCCTGCTCGACGTGTTCCTGCCCGTGCTGCCGAGCGGGGTGCTGGTGATCAGTGCCGCGGCGGCAGCGGCCGCGGTCCCGGGGGCGTCCGCGCGGGTGCCGGACGTCGCGGTGCTCCTCACGGTCGCCGCCACCTCCTCGGTGCTGGGTGACATGGCGGCCTATCGGCTGGCCCGGAGCTGCGGACCGCGCCTGGACGGGGTCATCGCCCGCTCCCGCCGGCTGACCCGGGCCCACGAACGGCTGGGCACGGCGTTGGCCCGCGGCGGCGGCCCGCTGGTGGTGCTCGCCCGCTTCGCCCCGGCCGGCCGGTCGGTGGTCTCGCTGGGCGCGGGCAAGACGCGGCGCAAGGTGGCGGAGTTCCTGCCCTGGTCGGTCCTGGCGGGCATCAGCTGGGCGGCCTACAGCGTGGCGCTGGGCTACTTCGGCACCCAGTGGCTGGGCACGGCCTGGCTCGGCACGGCGGTCTCCCTGATCGCCCTCTTCACGGCGGGCTCCCTGGCCGCCTTCCTCCTCCGCCGCCCGACCACGACCCCGGCGGCGGCTTAGGCCGTCTCTTCGGGCCCTGCCGGGCCCCGGCGTCGCCCGGCCACCGCTCCCGCTCCGCGTACGCCCCCCACAACTAGGCCGGGCGGGGCAGTCGGTCACCCGTTCACCCGGCAGCGATCGCCGCCTCGCGCCCGGGCTTCTAGCGTCCAGAACACGGCGCGCAACCGAATCCGCGTCACATCCGTGCCCTGGCCGCGCCGTTTCGAGGAGCCCGAGGAGATCTCGCCATGTCCCCCACGCGCATCCGGCATCGCCTGACCGGAGTCGCGGCCGCGACCCTGGTCATCGCAGCCGCCGCACCCGCCACGCTCGCCTCCGCCGCGCCCGCCGGCGCCGCCTCCCCCTCCGCCACCGTCTCCCCCGGCACCGTCTCCCCGGGTGGCCGCGTCAGCCTGAACGTCGACGGCTGCGGCACCAGGTCCGCCCGGGCGTCCTCCCGCGTCTTCAACGACGTCTCCCTGGCCCCGGGCAGCGCCAGCGCCAGCAACCTCTTCGGCACGGCCACCGTCTTCAGCGACGCCACGCCCGGCTCGTACCCCGTCACCTTCGACTGCGGCGGCGGCCGCCGGGCCACCGTCACCCTCCAGGTCTCCCCCGGCGCCGCCCGCGGCGGCCTCGGCGGCAGCGTCGACTCCATGAGCCGGACCCAGATCGCCCTCGGCGGCACCCTCGCGGCCGGCGCGCTCGGCGCCGGGCTCTGGCTGCTGCGCCGCCGCTCGGCGGAGGCCCGCTGACCGGCGCCCCCGGCCTCAGACCGCGGCGGCCGCCTGCCCGCGCACGTGCACCCCGTCCAGGAGCAGCCGCGTCGCCTCGGCCACGGCGTCCACGGCGGCGTCGAACACCTCGCGGTTGTGCGCGGCCGGCGCCCGGAACCCGGAGACCTTCCGTACGTACTGGAGCGCGGCCGCGCGGATCTCCTCCTCGGTGGCCTTCTCGGGGATGGCGGGCGGGCGCAGGGTCTTAATGGAGCGGCACATACCTCCACTATGGCCCCGCGGGCGGCAGCTCCGCCCCGGAAAGCCTCATGATCAGCCCGGCCTGCAGCCGCCCCCGCAGGTCCGGGTCGGCGACCTCCTCCAGCAGGGCGATCGCCTGCCGGGTGCTCTCGGCTGCCCGCCGGTCCTCGCGCAGCGAAGCGGTCTGGGCGGCCATGTGCCGCAGGGCGGTGTCGGCCCGCCGGTGGAACAGCTGCCCGACGAGGGTGACGACCAGGCCGACGGAGCTGGTCACCACCCCGACGTACGCGTCCCCGGCGCTTTCGGCCTTCCACACGGCGAGCCCGATCCCGAAGAGCAGGACGGCCGCGCCGACGCCGGCGAACCGCTGACTGGTGACGAAGCTGCTGCGCGCCTGCGTCAGCCCGTAGGCGTAGTACTCGACGAGGATCGGCGTGAACTCGTCGTACCGGCCCCCGGGCGCGCTCCCCCGCCCGGCCGAGGCGTCCACCAGCCGCGGATCGCCCTCCTCCGGCGCGCTCTCGCCCAGCTGGGCGAGCAGCCGCCGCCGCTCGGCGTCCCGCTCCCGCTCGAACCGGTCCCGGCCCGGCCACCCGGTCAGCCCCAGCCAGCCGGCCCCCAGCCCGAGCGCCCCGACGGGCCAGACCCACTCCCCGACACCGGGCACACCCATCACCCCTGCGGGATGGTCCCCGCCCCGCCGCGCGGGAAACCGGTCCGGATCCTAGACTGACGAACGCCCGGAATGTCCGTTCACAGGGGAACCGAGGAGACGCCCGATGGCCAAGCGAGGAAACAAGAAGCGCGCCCGCAAGAAGAAGAAGGCCAACCACGGAAAGCGCCCCAACGCCTGACCGCGGCACCCACTCCCGAAGCCCCCCGGCCACGACGGCCGGGGGGCTCGTAGATGTGGGATCACCTCCCCGGTATGCCGATGAGGTTCGGACCGTTGTCGATCAGCCGCCCCTGCCCCTTGACCCGGTCCCGCTCCGCCGGCGTCACGCACAGGGCGTCGCCGTCATGGCTGTCACGCCACATGGCCCGGCGGACAGGGCAGCGCGCCGGTTTTGACGGCTGGCGGCGCGTGGGGCACGGTCGTCGCCGACGCCGGCGACACCATCGAAGCGATGCCTCCGGTGATGAAGGCGGCCGAGGTCAGGACCATCGTGTAGCGGAACATCCGCCGCTTGGCCGGGGTGGGGCGGGGAGTGTGTACGTAGTGGGACATGACTGCGGCTTCTCTCCGGTTCCCGTCGCCCCGCCGTTCGGGTGCGACCGGACCTCAAGTAAGCGCGATGCCGGCACCCCCGGTCACGCCCCGGAAGCACGGGACTTGACACGACGACCAGGGCATGGGCCGTCAGTCCGCCCGGCGGGCCAGGCTGGCCATCGGGGCGCGGAGGGTCCAGCCCAGGGCCTCGTACAGGGCCCTGCCGTCAGGCGTACCCACCAGCACCCCGTCCCGCGCCCCCGCCTCCCACGCGGCGTTCTGCAGCGTGCGCATCACCAGGGCACCCAGGCCCCGCCGCCGCTGGTCAGGGGCGGTTTCGATCTGGTCCGCCACCGCGGTGCGGCCGGCCAGACCCATCTGCCCCCGCGCGGCGAGCCGCCCGTCCCCGGCCCGGACCAGGGCCTTGATCACCCCGCCCCGGCTCCAGCACGTCACGCTGTACCCGGCGGGCGGCGGCCCGGCCGGCGACGGGCCGAGCGGCAGGGTCATCAGGAAGCCGGCGACGTCCATCTCCCACTCGTCCCCCACCCAGGGCCGCACCACCTCGTCCGGGGCGAAGAGCTTGAGCCAGGTCGCCGGCGGGGCGGTGGCAGCCAGCCTGCGGACGTCGGCCTCCACGGGCACGGGCACCACGTGCCGCGCGACCTCCTTCGACACCCCCACGGCGACGCTCCACCCCCACGCTTCCCCGACCGGCTCGGCCGCACCACGCGACACGACCCAGCCGTCGACCCACTGCTTCACCCAACCGCTGAGCCGCTCCTCGACCACGATTCCCCCCTGCACGCACTGAGCCACATGTAACCTGCCACCTACCATAGGGGCCATTACCTCACCGGAGCGTTGACGCCCACACGAACGCCGAAGGCCCCCAACCGAAATCGGTTGGGGGCCTTCTGACCGGTGGGCGCGGACGGTTTCGAACCGCCGACATCTGCTTTGTAAGAGCAGCGCTCTACCCCTGAGCTACGCACCCGTGGACGAGTGGACAGCCTACATGGCGGGCGCACCCCCCACGCAAACCCGTTCCCGTGGGGGAGAATGGACCGGGGCTTGGCGGACGCGGCACGGGAGAGGGATTGTGACGACGGCATCCCGGCGGTGGTTCGGGGGGCGGGACGAGAGTCGGCGGGCGGATGCGCAGGCGGCGAAGGATGCCGCCGCGGCCGCGTTCTACGAGCTGGACACGGCGCAGCGGGACCTGCGGATCTCCATGGAGACCATCGCCGCCGCCGACGGGTCGCCCGCCGCGCGACGGGCCGCCGAGGAGTTCGCCGCGCTCGGGCGGCGCATCGACGAGGTGAGTCACACCTACATCGAGGCCGTCGACGCCCACGACCTGGACCGGGTCGATCTGGAGGGCTCCGTCGCCGCGCAGGCCAGGCAGCAGCTGACCCGGGCCCGGGACGAGCTCAACGGGGTCAAGGGGGAGCTGGAGCGGTTCGCGCAGGGGCTGCGGCCGCTGCTGGACAAGGCCGAGACGCAGCTGGCGCGGGTCGCGCCGGCGCGGGAGCGGGCGAAGGCGGCACTGCTGGCCGCGAGCGACGCACTGGACGCCGTACGGGCCAAGGGGATGCGGGCCGACGAGCTGGCGGCGCGCCTGGCCGCGCTGGGCCCCGAGCTGACGAAGCTGAACCAGGGTGCGGCGCAGCACGGGGTGCAGGAGACCGTGCAGCGGGCCGACCGGATCCTGCGCGACGCCGAGGCGATACGCGCCGAGGCGGAGCGGCTGCCGGAGCGCGCGGCGGAGATCGACCGGCGGCTGGTGAGCCTGCGGACCCGGGCGCAGGCGCTGCGCAACCGGGCGGACCGGGTGGATCCGGTGCTCAGCGAGCTGCGCCGGCGGTTCAGCGCGGCCTGCTGGCAGGACCTCCAGCACGTCCCCGACCAGGCCGTACGCGATGTCGCGCAGGCCGAGGAGCGCCTGGCGGAGGCCGGCCGGGCGCGCGACGAACAGCGCTGGGCGGACGTGACGGCGCTGGTGGAGGCGGTACGGGCGGGGCTGGACGCCACCGACGAGGCGGTGTCGGCGGCGCAGGACCGGCTGTCGCGGCTGGAGGCGGTGGCGCGGGACCCGCAGGCGGAGGTGCAGCGGACCCGGTTCGCGATCCGCGACGCGCAGCGCCTGGCGATGGAGGGCCGCAGCGTGCCCGATCCGCGGCACGCGCGGCCGCTGGACGAGGCGGTGGCCCGGATGGACCGGGCGCTCGCCGGGCTGGAGGGGCGCCACCCCGACTACTGGCACTTCCTCCAGGAGATGGAGGAGGTCCGGGCGGCGGTGGGCCGTGTCGTGGCCGACATGCGGGGGCGGCGCGCCGCCGGGTGAGGGCGGTCCCGACAGGCCGGCGCGCCGCCGGGTGAGGGCGGCCGTCCCGGGCCGGAGTTGTCCGCCGGTGGGCATCGGCGGATGCTGGAGGGTGCCGGGAACGGAACCGAGGAGGGCGCCATGGCTGCCCACACTTTCCACAGGCCCCGCGTGCGCCACGCACCCCCCGCGCCGCAGGAGTCGTACGTGCCGCACGCGGCCTACGGGTGCACCGAGCCGCACGAGCACTACGCGCCCTACGTCCCCCACGAGCCCTACGGCCCGCCCCCCGAGCGGCACGGCCCACGGCTGGCGGAACGGCTGCTGCACCCCGTCAACGCCAGGCTCGACGAGCACCTGCCCGCCGACCACAAGCTGAGCAAGATCTACCGGGTCGGCGCCGGGCTGACGGGCCTGCTGCTGATCGCCTTCGGGATCCTGGGCCTGGTCCACCGGATCGGCTTCTTCGACACCGGCGGCGACACCGTGCTGGCCCTGAACACGAACGGCGCGCTGAGCGTGCTGTCGATCTGCATCGGTGCCCTGCTCTTCGCGGGGATGGTGATCGGCGGGACCTTCGCGTCCACCCTCAACATCGTGCTGGGGCTGCTCTTCATCGCCAGCGGGTTCGTGAACCTGGCCCTGCTGGACACCGGTCTGAACTTCCTGGCCTTCAAGATCCAGAACGTGCTGTTCAGCTTCGTCGTCGGCGTCATGCTGATGTGGTTCGGCATGTACGGCCGGGTGGGCAGCGCCCTCCCGCACGACAACCCGTACTGGCGCGCCCGCCACCCCGAACAGGCCGCCCGGGAGGAACGCGCCCGGGGCGGAACCCGCGGCAGGACGGCGGCCCGCTAGCGGGGCCCTGCGGGAGCCGCCGGCGGGCGGACCGGCGTCAGGCCGTCGCCGCCGGCGCCCCGTCCTCCAGGTGCCGGAAGGCCTCCCGCCACTCCCCGAAGGCCGCCTCGAAGAACGGGACCCCCGCCGCGAGGGGCACCAGGTGGCGGCAGGTCTCGCGGTAGTAGGAGCGCCGCTTCCCGGGCCTCGGGTGCGTGTCGAGCCGCTGCACGTTGCTGTACCGGTCGGCCAGCTTGAGCAGCAGTACCTCCGGCGGGGCGCAGCGCAGGCCGCGCAGGTAGCGGTCGCGCACCTCGGCGGGATCCTCGCCGGCGGCGGGCTCCGGCTTGGTCACCCAGCCCACCCACTCCTCGACCCGGGGGCCGAACCGCTCGCCGACCTCCCCGGCCGTGCGGGCGGTGTCCTCCACGACGTCGTGGAGGACACCCGCGACCAGCAGGTCCTCGTCGCGGACACCGGCCCCGCGGACGAGGATCTCCACCACCTCCAGGAGGTGCTCCAGGTACGGCTCACCGGCGGGCCTGCGCTGATCCCCGTGCGCCTCCTCGGCGAACGCGACGGCTTCCCCGAGCCGCCGCACCGAGACGTGCGGGGCCGGCGCCGCCAGCTCCCGGCGGACGGTGTCCCAGTCGTGCCACGCGCCGAACACCCGATGGGTCAAGACGACTCCTGTTCCGCGGCTCCGGCCGCCCGTCCTGTTCCGCCCCGCGAGGGCATCGTTCCCCGACCGCCCACTCGGTAGCCTGTGCGCATGCCTCGTTACGAATACCGCTGCCGGACCTGCGACGACACCTTTGAGGTCAGCCGTCCCATGGCCGAGTCGTCCGTGCCCGCCGACTGCCCCGCCGGGCACGCCGACACCGTCAAGCTGCTCTCCGCCGTCGCCGTCGGCGGGACCAGCAGTGCCCCCGCGCCCTCCGGTGGGGGCTGCTGCGGCGGGGGCGGCTGCTGCTGACCCCGTAAGAGAGGGCTCAGCGCTTGCGCGACAGGGTGAGGCCGTCCGAGATGGCCAGCAGGACGGAGTCCATGCGGGTGTCCGCCAGGGCGTGGTCGTTGAACGCGCGGACGCTCGCGCCCCTGCCGTCGGGCGACTCGTCCAGCACCGTCCCGTGGAACAGGGTGTTGTCGGTGACGATCAGCCCGCCCGGGCGCAGCCTCGGGACCAGCTCCTCCCAGTAGAGGATCTGGTTCTCCTTGTCCGCGTCGATGTAGGCCAGGTCGATGTGCGGCTCGGCCGGCATCGCGCGCAAGGTGTCCAGGGCCGGGGCGATGCGCAGGTCGATGCGGTCGGCGACGCCGGCCGCCTCCCACGCCTCGCGGCCGTACGCGGTCCACTCCTCCGAGACGTCGCAGGCGATGAGGCGGCCGTCGGCCGGGAGGGCCTGGGCCATGGAGAGGGCGGAGAATCCGGTGAAGGTGCCGACCTCCACGATGTGCCTGGCCCCCGTCAGCCGGACCAGGAAGGCCAGCAGCGGCCCCTGCTCCTCCGCCGACTGCATGCCGGCGGAATCGGGGAACTTCTCCCAGGTCGTGGTGACCAGCCCCCGCTGGAACTCGTCCAGCGGGGGGTTGTGCGCGAGGACGTAGCGGTAGAGCTCGTCGGTGATCTTGGTGCTGTTGCCCTTGGTCATGCCGTCAGTGTCGCAACGGCCCGGCGGAATTCGCCGACGATCCGCTCACCCGCGAGGACCCCGGCCTCGTCCAGGGCCGTCACCGTCGGGGCCGTCCAGGTCGCGTCGGCCAGTTCGCCGTGGCCCGGCCGCCAGGCCCGGTCGGCCGCCAGCAGCAGGTCCGCGTCGAGCAGCGAGTCCCCGGCGGCGAGGGTGGTGGTGGCGCCCGCACGGCGGGCCACCTCGTGCATCGCGGCGCTCTTGGTCAGCGGGCGCGGAACGGCGTAGATCTTGCGGCCCTGCAGCGAGACCGTCCAGCCGCGCTCCTCGGCCCAGCGGGTCAGGGCCTTGAGCCACTCGTCGGGGACCAGCGCCCGCTCGACGACCAGGTACGTGAAGAGGTCCTCCGCCAGCCGCGCCTTGCGCAGCCACTGCGGGTCGGACACGGCCAGCAGGTGCCGGTGGACCTCCTCCAGCGGGGCGCACTCCTCCGCGAGCCGCCGGGCCACCGTGCGCCGCCAGTCCCGGTCGGGCACCCCGTCCACCAGCAGCTGCCCGCCGTTGGCGCAGATCGCGTACGGGGCCGGGGGGCCGGGGAAGCGGATGCGCTGGTACTGCTTGCGCGTGCGGGTGGTGGTCGGGACGAAGACCGCCGACGGGTCGGCGGCCAGTTCGGCCAGCTGCGCCGCCGCCGTCTCCGTCATGAAGGACAGCGGCTTGCCCTCGTGCACCTCGACGCACAGCAGCCGGGGGGCCTGCGGGTCGGGCATGGTCAGGCCCAGGGCGGCCGCCGAGTAGATGAGCGTGCGGTCGAGGTCACTGGCTACGAGGACGGTTCCTTGGCGGGTCACTTGGCGGCCACTGCCTTTCCGTCGGCGCCCGTGGCGCCGCGCGTGAAGCGGGGGTGGATGAGTCCTACACAGGTGTACGGCAGGTCGTCGACCTCCTCGACGGGCACTCCGCGCTGGCCGGCGAGCAGGCGTACGTGGTCCAGGTCGGCGCCGGCGCCGCGCTGGGCCAGGATCTTCCACGGCACGCGGCGCAGCAGGACCCGGGTGGTCTCGCCGACGCCCGGCTTGACCAGGTTCACGTCGTGGATGCCGTACTCCTCGCTGATCCGCTCGACCGCCGCCCAGCCCACCCAGGTCGGGGTGCGGTCGGCGGCGAGGAGCTCCTTGACCCGGGCGTCGACGGAATCGGCGACCTCGTCGAAGCGGGCGGCCACGGCGTCCACGAAGGCGCCGGAGACATCGGCTCCGGCCAGTTCGCGGTAGAACTTGGCGCCGTGGAAGTCGTCGGGACCGACCAGGTCGGCCCTGAGCACCGTACGGGAGACCAGCCCGGAGACGGTGGAGTTCAGGCAGGCGGAGGGGATCAGGAAGTCCTCGCGGGTGCCGTACGTCTCCACGCACGCGCCGGGGTCGGCGAGGACGACGACCTCCGGGTTGAAGGCGGGGAAGCCGGCCAGGGCCTCGCGCAGTTCGCGGGTGATGGCGCCCTTGCCGGTCCAGCCGTCCACGAACACCACGTCGGCCGGGTCGTGGTGGGCGGCGAGCCAGCGCAGGGCGTTGGCGTCGATGCCGCGGCCGCGCACGATGGAGACGGCGTAGTGCGGCAGGTCCAGGCCGTGCCGGGCGGCGGCCCAGCGGCGCATCAGCACGCCGACGGGGGTTCCGGCGCGGGCCAGGGAGACCAGCACCGGGGACGGGTGGGGGTCCCTCCCGCGCCGGCCACGGCGCAGGGGGAGCTCGGCGAGCACGGTCTCGGTGACGGTGCCGACGGCGCGGGCGACCCGGGCGGCGGAGGCGGCCAGGGCGTCCTGGTACAGGGCCTGGTAGCGCTCGGAGGGCTGGTACTCGACGGGCAGGGACTCGGCGTAGTGCGCGCCGCCCGCCTGGATGGCCTCCTCCCGCTCCTCGGTGGGGGCCTCCAGCTCGACGCCGGACAGGTCCTGGAGCAGCCAGCCGACGTCCTCGGGGGCGTAGGAGGAGAAGGCGGGACCCCGCAGGGGCTCCGGCAGGCGCGGCTCGGGCATGGTCGGCTCCTGCCGGTGGGGGGTGCCGGGCATGCCGGGCACGTACGAGGGGACGACGGCCAGCACGACGCGTCCGGTGTGCGGGGCCAGGGCGGCGAGCAGCCCGGCGTGCAGCTCGGGGGTGTCCCCGGCGCGGTCCACGACCGCGACGACGGCGTCGAAGCCGGCGCCGGCGACGTTGTAGGCGTACCGGTCGCCGGAGCCGTCGGCCGTGGCGGCACCCCCAGCGGCGGCCGGGGGGATGTCGTGGGCGGGGAAGACGAGGCGGGTGCGGATGGCGTAGCCGGGGTCGTCGACGGCGAGGACGGGCGAGCGGGTGGTGGAGGAGAAGCGGACCTCGGCGGCCGCCCCGGACTCCTCCAGCGCCGTGGCGAGGCGCAGCGGGGCGTACATCAGCTCCTCGTTGCCGAGGACGAGGACCCTCCCGGGCTCCCCGCCCAGCGCGTCCGCCACTTGCCGGGCGAGACGGGGCAGGGCCGCCTCCAGCGCCTCGCGGTGGTCGGGGGTGAACCCGTGCCGGCCCCCGTCGGGGACCCCGGCGGGCCACTCCAGGGCGACGCGCGCGTACGGGGCGCCGGGCCCGGTGCCGGCCGGACCGGCCGCGTCCCGGGGCTCGTACTCCTCCACCAGGGCCTGCCCCTTGGCGAGCACGCCCTCCGGCAGGGAGACGGTGCCCGAGGCCAGGGCGATCAGGTCCACGCGGGCGCCCAGTTCGGCGGCGAAGGCGGTGAGCCGGGCGCGGTCGGCGGTGGAGCGCATGTCGACCAGGGCGACGACCACGTAGTGGGCTCGCGGATGGCGGGCGTGCAGGTCGCGGATGGTGTTCAGGACGGTGTTGCCGGTGGAGAACTCGTCGTCGACGAGGACCAGCGGCCCGTCGCCCGCCAGCAGCTTCGGGTCCTCGGGCAGCAGCAGGTGCGAGGTGGCGTGCGAGTGCGCCTCCTCGAACCCGCCGGCGGGGCGCACCCCCGGCACCGGGCGGCGCGTGGAGTGCAGGTAGGGGGCCGCGCCCAGGCCGTCGGCGACGCAGTGGCCGAGCCCGGTGGCGGTCTCGGCGTAGCCGAGGACCACGGCGGAGGCGGCACGCTCGCCCAGCAGCTCCCGGACCCGCTCGCCGAGCCCGTACCCGGCGGCGTACACCGTCCGGGGCGACTGCGGGACGTGCTTGCCCAGCACCTGCGAGACCAGCAGGTGCGCGCGCTTGGGGTTGCGCCGCAGGGCCAGGCCGAGCAGCTCCGCCAGCCGGGCCGCGCCCTGCGGGCCGTCCTCCTCCGCGCCCTCCAGGCGTACGCCCAGCCGCTGCGCGACCCAGGTCCCGGACCACACCGTGTCGATCGTCTTGCCCTTCATCGTCATCCTCGTCGTCGGCTGCGGCCCGCTCACAGCTGGAGCCCGGCCGTCAGGAGGTCGACGAAGCCGACCTCCTCCTTGGCCACACCGAAGACCTCGGCGCGCAGCATGGTGCGCTCGGCCCAGGCCCGGTGGGGCTTCACCTCGTTCATCTTGTTCGTATAGGCGGAACGCATCACTCCGCCGCCGTCGCGCTCGGGCCGCAGGATGTCCTGGGCGTCGCTGAACTCCTCGTGGGAGACGACCGACAGCGCGTGCACCGGGGTGACGTGGGCGGGGTGGATGCAGGTCTTGCCCAGCAGCCCGTTGGCCCGGTCCAGCTCGACCTCGCGCAGCAGCCCGTCCAGGTCGTGCTCGATCAGCGCGGTGCGCAGCTCCTCGACGCCCTCCTCCAGGAAGGGGCTGCGGCGCAGCTGCGGCTTGAAGAGGCGCTGCTGGCTGCGGAAGTACTCCCAGACGGGGCCGGTGACGGTGAAGCCGGTGCCGTCGGCGCGGCTGAGGACGTTGACCACGTCGGCGATGACGCCGGCCACGATCTGGACGTCGTAGGCGGTCATGTCGGGGGTGCGGCGCAGCCCGTACACGGAACAGAAGTCGGTGACGCCCAGGCGCAGGGCCAGGACCCGTTCGCGGTAGAGGTTGACGGTGCGGGAGATGCCGGCGAGGGCCTCGACCCGGGTTTCGAGGTGGAGGAGGTCGGGGGTCTCCAGGACCGGCATCGCGTACAGCCGGGGCAGGCCGCAGGCGGCCTCGGCGTGGGCCACGGCGTCGAGGAAGGCCGTACCGCGGGTCTCGGTGAATTTGGGAAGTACGAATCCGGCCAGGTTCCGTGCCGATCCGCCGAGGCGGCGCACCAGGTCGGGTATCTGCTCGGGGGTGCGGACGCGGATGAAGAGGAGCGGGAGCTCCCCGGCCCCGTCGGCGCCGAGTTCCGCGTCGAGCTCCGCGAACTGCCGGACGAGGTTCTCCTCACCGTCCACGACGTCGGCGTCGCTGATCGAGTCCTCCAGGCAGAGGACCATCGAGACGACGCCGCGGCCGGCCTGCTTGCGGATGTCGGCGGCCAGCCGTGGCCGGGTGGCGGGGCTGTAGAGGGTGGCGCCGAGCGCGGCGGCCAGGGTACGGGCGGGTGAGGCCAGCGTGAACTCGGCCGGCTCCTGGTGGAAGAGGGCCTCACGGACCGTGGGCGATATATGCCCGAAGTGACGCATCTGCTTCCCCCGTACTGCCTCGGCGGCCCAACTGGCGTGGCCGGTAATAGTACGTACGAACGCGAGTCAAGAGTTCCTCAAGTACATGAAGTTCCGGTAACCCTCTCGCACCATGCCCAGCTCTCCCGTCCGGGACAAGGCCCGGGCGCGGCCTTCGGGGGGCCGCATTGTTCCTCCCCCGCCCGGGAGGGCAGGATGACGGGCATGACGCACGCGATGCAGAAGGGCTCGAACATCCCGGTGACCGCCACGGCGGTCCGGGCGGTGCTGCGCTGGACCAACGGGCCCGAGGTGCCGGACGTGGACGCCTCCGCGCTGCTCGTGGGGGCGGACGGGCGCGTGCGCTCGGACGAGGACTTCGTGTTCTACAACCAGCCCCGCCACCCCTCGGGGTCCGTCTGGCGCCTGGGCAAGAAGCAGGTGGGTGAAGCGGTCACCGACGCGGTCCAGGCGGACCTGCGGGCGGTGCCGCCGGCCGTGGACCGGATCCTGGTGGTGGCCTCCGCCGAGGACGTGCCCTTCCAGCGGGTCCACGACCTGCGGATCCAGCTGTACGAAGCCTCCCCGGGCGCCGGGCCGGAGCCGCTGGCCCACTTCGACGTGCGGCCGGAGACGGGCGCCGAGACGGCCCTGATCTGCGGCGAGCTGTACCGCCGGGGCGAGGGGTGGAAGTTCCGCGCGCTGGGCGAGGGTTACTCCGACGGCCTGGTGGGCCTGGCGACGGACCACGGGATCTCCGTCGACGAGAACGCCGCCGAGGCCGGCGAGAGCGCCGCCGAGGCGCCGCCGGCCGTCGCTGGGTCCGCCGACGACCGGACCGCGGCCATGCGCCCGCCGGTGCCCGCTCCGGTCACCCAGGCCCCGCCGGCCGTCCAGCCCGCCTACGGCTACCCGCAGCAGGTCTCCCCGGTGCCCGTCCCGGCCCCGGGCGGGGACCCGTCGTTCCGGCTTCCCGTGCAGGGCCCGCAGTTCATCCGCCGCTGACCTCCGGGGGCCCCGCGCGGGCCCGGGCGGGGCTCAGGCCTTGGTCTTGTAGCCCCGCCCCCACTGGAGCCCCCAGCCGTACAGCCGGTCGAGCTCGGCCTGGAACCCGTACACGAACTTCACCTCGCGGCGGACGATCAGCTCGCCCTTGACGTTCTGCAGGGAGACCACCGCGCAGGAGCGGGCCTGCGGGTGGCGTTCCTCCAGCGGGATCTCGATCCTCGGGCCGGCGGTCGGGTAGAGGGTGACCAGGGCGTGCGTGCGGTCGAAGGCCGGGGTCTGGTCGTAGATGTAGACGAAGACCAGCAGCCGCTTGATCTCGGCGGCGTGGTCGAGGTTGACGTAGAGGGTCTCCCCGGACGGGGAGCCGAACCGGTCGTCCCCGCTGAGCTTCACGTACGGCGGGTCGTTGAGGTCGCCGAGCAGGTTGCCCAGCGGCTGTACGGCGCCCCGGGTGCCGTCCGTGAGCTCGTACAGGCAGCCCATGTCGAGGTCGACGTTGACCATGCCCTGGGTGTGGGCCTGCACCATGTCGGGCTTGAACAGCTTGAAGGGGTGGCGGAAGAGCTGGCCGCTCGGGCCGGAGGGGCCGCCGATGTCCGAGGTGCGCATCCGCCAGGAGAGGTTCACCCGGAGGTTGCCGTGGACGGCCTGCTGTTTGGTGAGGGAGACCGTCGGCTGCCGTTTCGTCAGCTCGATGGCGTTCGACGAGGCGTTGCCCGAGTCGAACCTCATCGCGCGGGCGCCCCTGATCCCGTCGAAGAACCCGTCGAAGAACCCCATGTATCCCAACCCCCCTGGTCGGTCCGTGCGTGCGGATATGCCGCGGGGCGGCCGCGCGGTCCCGTGGGATCCGCGCGGCCGCCCCGCCGAAGAAGAGACGGCTCCTGTAGGAGCGTTCCGCAATCAGGGCCGGGTCACACCCCGGCGCCGACCTCTGCGGGCTCCCCGTCGCCGCCCTCGGCCTCCAGCCGCTTGTTGCGGCGGACGGAGGACCAGAAGGACCAGGCGATCAGCACGACGCCGACGAGGCCGGTGATGACCTCGTTGATCTCGTGCTGGATGGTGACGAGCAGGATCACGGCCAGGGCGCCGATGGCGTAGTGCGCGCCGTGCTCCAGGTACACGTAGTCGTCGAGGGTGCCCTGGCGGACCAGGTAGACCGTGAGCGACCGGACGTACATGGCACCGATGCCGAGGCCCAGGGCCATGAGCACGATGTCGTTGGTGATGGCGAAGGCGCCGATGACCCCGTCGAAGGAGAAGGACGCGTCCAGGACCTCCAGGTAGAGGAACATGAAGAACGCGGCCTTGCCGGCCATGGCGACGGCCGAGACGGGCTTGCCGCTCTTCTTGGCGGCTTCCTCCGCCTCGTGCTCGGCCTCCTCCTCTTCCTCCAGCTTGTTCTCGAAGTAGCCGGAGAGGCCGCCGACGATCATGTAGGTGATCAGGCCGAGGATGCCGGAGACCAGGACGGTCTGCGCCTTGTCCACATGGGCGCCGCCGTGCTGGTGGGCCTGGGTGGCGAAGGTCATCGAGGTGATGACCAGGACGATCAGCGCGATGCACGCGGACAGCATGTCGATCTTGCCGAGCTTGGCGAGCGGGCGCTCCAGCCAGGCGAGCCACTTGATGTCGCGGTCCTCGAAGATGAAGTCGAGGAAGATCATCAGCAGGAACATGCCGCCGAAGGCGGCGATGGACGGGTGGGCGTCCGTGACCAGCTGCTTGTACATCTCCTTGTCGGTCATCGCGAGATCGACGGCGTCGATCGGGCCGATCTTGGCGCTGATCGCGACGATCACGACGGGGAAGACCAGGCGCATGCCGAACACGGCGATGAGCACGCCCACGGTGAGGAAGATCTTCTGCCAGAAGGCATTCATCTTCTTCAGGATTCCGGCGTTGACCACCGCGTTGTCGAAGGACAGCGAGATTTCGAGGATCGACAGGATCGCCACGATCCCAAAAGCGGTCCACCCCCCGTAGAACACCGCTGCGACCAGACCGAGCGCAGTGACTGCGAACGACCAGCCGAAGGTTTTGAGAACCACTGGCACCCCATCGTCTTGTACGGCTTTACGAAACGTTGACCCCGAAGTCTAGAGCGATGCCCCGCAGCCCCGACGCGTACCCCTGCCCCACCGCACGGAACTTCCATTCGCCGCCGTACCGGTAGACCTCGCCGAAGATCATCGCCGTTTCGCTGGAGGCGTCCTCGGTCAGGTCGTAGCGGGCGAGTTCCTGGTCGTCCGCCATGTTCACCACGCGGATGAAGGCATTGCTGACCTGGCCGAAGCTCTGCCGGCGGCTGTCCGCCTCGTGGATCGAGACCGGGAAGACGATCTTGTCGACCTGGGCCGGGACCTTGGTGAGGTCGATGATGATCGACTCGTCGTCGCCCTCACCCTCGCCGGTGAGGTTGTCACCGGTGTGCTCGACGGAACCCTCGGGGCTCTTCAGGTTGTTGTAGAAGACGAAGTACTGATCGCCCAGCACCCGGCCGTCGCGGCAGAGCAGCGCGCTGGCGTCGAGGTCGAAGTCCGCCCCCGTGGTGGAGCGCGCGTCCCATCCGAGCCCGATCAGAACCCGGGTGAGGTTCGGTGCCTGCTTGGACAGGGAGACATTGCCCCCCTTGGCGAGTGTGACGCCCATGATGTGGTCCTCCCCGAACGACGTGGTGACGGTGGCCCGGCCACCCGGCTCCATGGTGGCAAAGCCGGTCCGGCGCCGTACACAGAGGTGCACGGCGCCGGACGGACGAACTTCGGCTCGCTGCGGCTCAGACGTTGACGCCGAAGTCCTGCGCGATGCCGCGCAGGCCCGAGGCGTAGCCCTGGCCGATGGCACGGAACTTCCACTCCGCGCCGTTGCGGTAGAGCTCACCGAAGACCATGGCGGTCTCGGTGGAGGCGTCCTCGGAGAGGTCGTAGCGGGCGAGCTCGCTGTTGTCGGCCTGGTTCACGACGCGGATGTACGCGTTGCGGACCTGGCCGAAGCTCTGCTGGCGGCTCTCGGCCTCGTAGATGGAGACCGGGAAGACGATCTTGGCGACGTCGGCGGGGACGCCGGCGAGGTTGACCTTGATCGCCTCGTCGTCGCCCTCGCCCTCGCCGGTCAGGTTGTCACCGGTGTGCTCGACCGAGCCGTCCGGGCTCTTCAGGTTGTTGAAGAACACGAAGTTCGAGTCGGTGGCGACCTTGCCCTGGTCGTTGGTCAGGATCGCGCTGGCGTCGAGGTCGAAGTCGACACCAGTGGTGGTGCGGGCGTCCCAGCCCAGACCGACGATGACCGCCGTCAGGTTGGGCGCGGCCTTGGTCAGCGAGACGTTGCCGCCCTTGCTGAGGCTGACTCCCACGAGTCCTCCATTGGTATGTGTGAGGGGCGGTGCCCCGCGTGCGTTGCTACCGGATCAACGTTTCGATCCTAGTGACGGGTTCCCGCCCGCAAGGCGGTTTTGCTCCGGAACCCGTCCGCGGATCCTCAGAGGCTGTCGAGGGCCTTGATGTACTCGTTCAGGTCACGGGCGTCGGGCAGCCCGTTGACGACGGTCCAGCGCACGACGCCCTCCTTGTCGATGACGAAGGTGCCGCGGACCGCGCAGCCCTTCTCCTCGTCGAAGACGCCGTACGCGCGGGAGGTCTCGCCGTGCGGCCAGAAGTCGGACAGCAGCGGGTACTCCAGGCCCTCCTGGTCGGCGAAGACGCGCAGGGTCGGCACGGAGTCGTTGGAGACGGCCAGCAGCTGGACGTCGTCGTTCTGGAAGCGCGGCAGCTGGTCGCGCAGCTCGCAGAGCTCGCCGGTGCACACGCCGGTGAAGGCGAACGGGTAGAAGAGCAGCACGACGGCCTTCTCCCCCCGGAAGTCGGAGAGCCGCACGGTGGCGCCGTGGTTGTCCTTGAGCTCGAAGTCCGGGGCCTTGTGTCCGACCTCGATCGCCATCTCTCGCATCCCTTCGTTCCTGCGGTCCCGCACGGGGCCGTTCGGGTGAGACCCACCCTAAGGCCGGTCGCCGCGGATCGGGCCGCCGGCGGGGCCGTGGCACGGTACCGGCTGCCGGACGGATCGGGGCCCGTCACGCGCACACCCCGCCGACCGCGGGGTGAACCGGGTCGGCGGGGTGTGCGGCCACTTGGCTGTGGGGGCGCGGCTCAGCGCTTGGACTTGGCTGCCTTCGGCGTCACCAGCTTGGTGGAGGTCCACTCCTTGCCGACGGGCAGGCCCTTGGCCAGCGAGAGACCGGCGGTCTCGGCGGCTTCGCTGATGTCGCTGGCCTCGACGTAGCCGTCGCGGCCCGTCTTGGGGGTCAGCAGCAGGATCAGTGCGCCGTCCTCGACCATCTCGGTCGCGTCGACCAGGGCGTCCGTCAGATCGCCGTCCTCGTCGCGGAACCACAGCAGCACGGCGTCGGCGACGTCGTCGTAGTCCTCGTCGGCGAGCTCACTGACGAGTGCCTCGACAGTTTCACGGAAATCCTGATCGACGTCCTCGTCGTAGCCGATCTCCTGGACCACCTGTTCGGACTGGAAACCCAGCCGGGCGGCCAGGCTCTCCGCGTGGTCCGCGGTCGCGCTCACGGGGTGCCTCCTGCTCATGTTCGGTGAATGTCTTTCGGCGGCGCGCGTACGCGCAGCATTGGGCGTAGTCCACACGGGCGCGGCGGATCGCGCAAGTACCCGGCCGCCGAGACCGTCGAAACGGTGACGATTGCGGCCGTCTCGCCGCAACTTTCAGGGTTCCCGAGCGGACCACCGGTGATTCATCCCACACCATTCCAGCTCATTCGGCATCGCATGAGGACTTTCCTACCTGTTTGAGGGACGAACGTCCTTACGAACCCGGTGATCGTCCTGGGCGTAGGGTTGCGATTTGGCCCCACCGCGTCCAGGACGGGGACGGCCCGCCAGGCGCTCCTTCCCCGCTCCAGGTGTTACCCAGTGGTAGAGGTGAAGATTTCGGCCGGGCGTAAGACCATGGGAGGCGGCGACCCAAGGCACGACTCCCCTGACAGCGAAGGAACAGCGTGGCTTCCGCATCCGATCGCAATCCGATCATCATTGGCGGCCTGCCGAGCCAGGTCCCGGACTTCGACCCGGAGGAGACCAGGGAGTGGCTCGACTCCCTGGACGCCGCCGTCGACGAGCGGGGCCGTGAGCGCGCCCGCTATCTGATGCTGCGACTGATCGAGCGGGCCCGCGAGAAGCGCGTGGCCGTCCCCGAGATGCGCTCCTCGGACTACGTCAACACCATCGCCACCAAGGACGAGCCGTTCTTCCCCGGCAACGAGGAGATCGAGCGCAAGGTCCTGAACGCCACCCGCTGGAACGCGGCCGTGATGGTCTCGCGCGCCCAGCGGCCCGGCATCGGCGTCGGCGGCCACATCGCCACCTTCGCCTCCTCCGCCTCCCTCTACGACGTGGGCTTCAACCACTTCTTCCGGGGCAAGGACGAGGGCGACGGCGGCGACCAGATCTTCTTCCAGGGCCACGCCTCCCCCGGCATCTACGCCCGCGCCTACCTCCTGGACCGGCTCACCGAGCAGCAGCTCGACGCCTTCCGGCAGGAGAAGTCGAAGGCCCCGTACGGCCTGTCGAGCTACCCGCACCCGCGGCTGATGCCGGACTTCTGGGAGTTCCCGACCGTCTCGATGGGCCTCGGCCCGCTCGGCGCGATCTACCAGGCCCGGATGAACCGGTACATGGAGGCGCGCGGGATCGCCGACACCTCCAAGTCCCACGTTTGGGCGTATCTCGGCGACGGCGAGATGGACGAGCCGGAGTCGCTCGGCCAGCTGTCCCTGGCCGCCCGCGAGGGCCTGGACAACCTGACCTTCGTGGTCAACTGCAACCTCCAGCGCCTCGACGGCCCGGTGCGCGGCAACGGAAAGATCATCCAGGAGCTGGAGTCGATCTTCCGCGGCGCCGGCTGGAACGTCATCAAGCTGATCTGGGACCGCTCCTGGGACCCGCTGCTGGCCCAGGACCGCGACGGCATCCTGGTCAACAAGATGAACTCCACCCCGGACGGGCAGTTCCAGACGTACGCCACCGAGTCGGGCGCCTACATCCGCGAGCACTTCTTCGGCGGCGACCAGCGGCTGCGCGCGATGGTCGAGAACATGACCGACCGGCAGATCCAGCACCTGGGCCGCGGCGGCCACGACCACAAGAAGGTCTACGCGGCCTACGCGGCGGCCAAGGCCCACAAGGGCCAGCCGACGGTGATCCTGGCGCAGACGGTCAAGGGCTGGACGCTCGGCCCGAACTTCGAGGGCCGCAACGCCACGCACCAGATGAAGAAGCTGACGGTCGACGACCTCAAGCGCTTCCGCGACCGCCTGCACATCCCGATCACGGACGCGCAGCTGGAGAACGGCGCCCCGCCGTACTACCACCCGGGCCGCAACTCGCCCGAGATCCAGTACATGCACGACCAGCGGAGCTCCCTGGGCGGGTACGTGCCCACCCGCGTGGTCCGCGCCAAGCCGCTGGTCCTGCCGGACGACAAGGCGTACGCGGCCGCCAAGAAGGGCTCGGGCCAGCAGTCGATCGCCACGACGATGGCCTTCGTCCGCATCCTGAAGGACCTGATGCGGGACAAGGAGATCGGCAAGCGCTTCGTGCTGATCGCGCCCGACGAGTACCGCACCTTCGGCATGGACGCCTTCTTCCCGAGCGCCAAGATCTACAACCCGCTGGGCCAGCAGTACGAGGCGGTCGACCGCGACCTGCTCCTCGCGTACAAGGAGTCCCCGACCGGCCAGATGCTGCACGACGGCATCTCGGAGGCCGGCTGCACGGCCTCGCTGATCGCCGCGGGTTCGGCGTACGCGACGCACGGCGAGCCGCTGATCCCGGTCTACGTCTTCTACTCGATGTTCGGTTTCCAGCGCACGGGTGACCAGTTCTGGCAGATGGCCGACCAGCTGGCGCGCGGTTTCGTCCTGGGTGCGACCGCCGGCCGGACCACCCTGACGGGTGAGGGCCTCCAGCACGCCGACGGTCACTCCCAGCTGCTGGCGTCGACCAACCCGGCCTGCGTGGCGTACGACCCGGCCTACGGCTACGAGATCGCGCACATCGTCAAGGACGGCCTGCGGCGCATGTACGGCCCGACCGAGACGAACGAGCCCGGCGAGGACGTCTTCTACTACCTCACGGTCTACAACGAGCCGATCCAGCACCCGGCCGAGCCGGCGGACGTCGACGTGGACGGCATCGTCAAGGGCATCCACCGCGTCTCGCGGGGCACCTCGGGTGCCATCGGGGCGCAGCTGATGGCCTCGGGCGTGGCGGTGCCGTGGGCGCTGGAGGCGCAGCGGATCCTGGCCGAGGAGTGGAACGTACGGGCGGACGTCTGGTCGGCGACCTCCTGGAACGAGCTGCGCCGCGAGGCCGTCGCGGTGGAGGAGCACAACCTGCTCCACCCGGAGGAGGAGCAGCGCGTCCCGTACGTGACGCGGAAGCTGTCGGGCGCGGAGGGGCCGTTCGTGGCGGTCTCGGACTGGATGCGCGCGGTGCCGGACCAGATCTCGCGCTGGGTGCCGGGTACGTACACCTCGCTGGGCGCGGACGAGTTCGGCTTCGCCGACACGCGGGGCGCGGCGCGGCGCTTCTTCCACATCGACGCCCAGTCGGTGGTGCTGGCGACGCTCACCGAGCTGGCCCGTGAGGGGAAGATCGACCGCTCGGCGCTGAAGCAGGCCGTCGACCGGTACCGGCTGCTGGACGTCTCGGCCGCCGATCCGGGTGCGGCGGGCGGGGACGCGTAGCCGCGGCGGGAGGACGTCACTCTTCCGTGGGGGCGCTGGGACACCTGTCCCAGCGCCCCTTCCGGCTTTCCTACGATGTCCCGTATGAAGGAACCCTCCCGCCAGGCGCGGTGGGAGCGCCGTACTCAGGTCCCCCTGCTGGTGCTCGCCGTGGCCTTCGCCGTCGCCTACGCCGTGCCCATCGTCGCGCCGGACGCGGGAGAGGGGGTGCACCGGGCCTGCACCCACGCGGAGTGGGCGGTGTGGGCGGCGTTCGCGCTGGACTACGTGGTGCGGCTGGGGCTGTCGGGGAACCGGAAGGTCTTCGTACGGACGCACTGGCTGGACCTGGCCGCGGTGGTGCTGCCGCTGGTACAGCCGCTGCGACTGCTGCGGCTGGTGGCGACGCTGATGCTGGTGGGGCGGCGGGCGCGGATGGCTCCGCAGATCCGGCTGACCACCTATGTGGCGGGGGCCGTGGTGGGGCTGCTGATGTTCGGCTCGCTCGCGGTGCTGAGCGTGGAGCGGGACGCGCCCGAGGGGAACATCAAGAACCTGGGCGACGCGGTGTGGTGGTCCTTCACCACCATGACCACGGTCGGGTACGGGGACCACTCCCCCACCACCGGGCTGGGCCGGGTCCTGGCGGTGGGGCTGATGCTGTCGGGGATCGCCCTGCTCGGTGTGGTGACCGCCAACATCGCCGCCTGGTTCATCGCCCGTTTCGAGCGCGACGACCAGGTGGAGCGGCTCCAGCTGGCGGCCGTCCGGGAACTCCAGGCGGAGGTGCGGGAGCTGCGCGCCGAGGTGGCCCGGCTGGGCCACGGCACCCGGTGCGCGATGCCCGCCCAGGCCGCCCAGGGCCCCGAGCCGGCCGCCGGCCAGGCGGGGCCTACCGCTCCCACACCTTGAACGCCCTGACCTGGTAGGGGGACTGGGGCAGCCAGACCCCGTCGCCCGGGTAGGTCTGGAACTCGCCGGTCTCCGCGCACTCGGCCGACTGGTACGTGGTCACCGGGCGCCCGGTGCGGTTGACGAGGGCCTGGAAGCCGGTCTTGGAGGGCAGTACGGGCAGCGCGGTGCAGCTGTTGATGTCGAGGGTGCTGAGGTCGTAGGTCTGCCTGGTGCCCTTGAAGTCCGGTTTCGCCCACAGGCACAGCTCTCCCGTGGCGCAGGGCGGGGAGCCCGCGGCGTGGGCGCCGCCGGCGGTGGACGGGATGAGGGCGCAGGCGGCCAGGAGGGCGGCGGCGAGGGTGGTGACGCGTGCGGTGCTCCACGTACGCATGACGGGGTCAACTCCTTGTGGACGTACGGGCCCCGGACGGTTTCCGAGAGCTCCGTGGCACCACGCTGACCTGCGGCGACGTACGAGCGGAAGGGGCTGCGGGCGGGTCCACCCTGATAGGCGACAGCCCCGCCGGAACCGTCCGGCGGGGCTGTGGCGGGCGCGGGGTTGACGCGGCCGTAACGGGGTCGGGGACGGCTCAGATGTGGGCCGCGCCCGCCCCCGCCCCGGCGTTCTGCCCGCGCTTGGTGAAGCAGGCCACGACGGCGGCGAGGACCGCGACCACGCCGGCGCAGGTGAAGGCCGTGCTCATGCCGGACACGAAGGTCTCGTGCGCGACGCCGGAGATGGACTGGGCGACCGGCTCGGGCACCCCGGGCGGGACGGGGGCGATGCCGACCTGGACGCCCTTCTCGGCGAGTTCCAGCTGCCCGGGGGTGAGCGGGGGCAGGCCGGCCCGCTGCCAGTTGTCCCCGAACGTGTCACTGACCTCGGCCGCCATGACCGCTCCGAGGACGGCGGTGCCGAGGCTGCCGCCGACCTGCATGGCGGCCTGCTGGAGGCCGCCCGCGACGCCGGACAGCTCCAGCGGGGCGTTGCCGACGATGACCTCGGTCGCGCCGACCATGACGGGGGCCAGGCCCAGGCCGAGGAGGGCGAACCAGAGGGACATGGTGAGGGTGCCGGTGTCCGGGGTGAGCCGGGACATCCCGAAGCAGGCGACGGCCGTGGCCACCATGCCGGCGACGAGCGGGACGCGCGGGCCTGCCTTGGTGATGGCGGCGCCGGCCAGCGGCGAGCCGATGATCATCATGCCGGTGAGCGGCAGCAGCCGCAGGCCGCTGTCGACCGGGCTCATGCCGTGCACGTTCTGCAGGTAGAAGGTGACGAAGAACAGCCCGCCCATGAAGGCGAAGGCCATCAGCACCATCAGCACGGTTCCGGCGGACAGCGGAAGCGAGCGGAACATGCCGAGCGGGATCAGCGGCTCGGCGACCCGGGTCTCCCAGAAGGCGAACAGGCCGAAGCAGACCAGGGAGGCGAGGAGGAAGAGCAGGGTCCTCGCATCGCCCCAGCCCCACTCGGCGGCCTTGATCAGCGCCCAGATCAGGGAGAACATCGCGACCGACAGCAGCACGATGCCGGGCAGGTCGAAGGAGCGCGGGGCGTTCTCCGCGCGGTGGTCGAGCAGGATGAACAGGCCGAAGAGCAGCGCGACCACGCCGACCGGCACGTTGATGAAGAAGACGGACTGCCAGCTGACGTGCTCCACGAGCAGGCCGCCGACGATGGGCCCGGCGGCCGTCGAGGCGCCGATGACCATGCCCCAGATACCGATGGCCATGTTGAGCTTCTCGGCGGGGAAGGTGGCGCGCAGCAGGCCGAGGGCCGCGGGCATGAGCAGGGCGCCGAAGAGGCCCTGGGCCACACGGAAGCCGATGACGAGTCCGACGCCGGTGGACAGGCCGATCACCGCCGAGGAGAGCCCGAAGCCGGCGATACCTATGAGGAAGGTCTGGCGGTGCCCGAAGCGGTCGCCGAGCTTGCCGGCGGTGATCAGGGAGACCGCGAGGGCCAGCAGGTAGCCGTTGGTGATCCACTGCACCTCGGCCAGGGTGGCGCCGAGGTCCTTCTGGATCGCCGGGTTGGCGACGGCGACGATCGTGCCGTCGAGGGTGACCATCATGACGCCGATCGCCACGGCGAACAGCGTGAGCCACGGGTGGCCGCGCAGACCGGAGCGGGCCGTTGACGGATTCGAATCCTTGGCCAGGGTGATCTGATCAGTCATGCCCGGCAGATTAGTGACAGCGACTGACAGTTCACAAACGGCTTAACGCGGCAGTAGCTGTCAGCTCCGTCACAGGTACCCTGACCGCTCACTCAGCGTCAGATTCAGCATCAGAGAGGACCCCGCGGTGATGACCGACGAGCGGCCCGCCCGGGCGGCCGGACTGCGCGAGCGCAAGAAGCGGCGCACCCGGGACGCGCTGCTGCGCGCCGCGCTGCTCCTGTTCATCTCGCAGGGCTACGAGCGGACCACGGTCGACGAGATCACCGAGACGGTCGAGGTCTCCCAGCGCACCTTCTTCCGCTACTTCGCGAACAAGGAGGAGGTCGCCTTCGCCGTCCAGGACCTGGTCGAGTCGCACTTCGTCGCCGCGCTGGGCGCCCGCCCCGCCGGCGAGCCGCCGCTGGAGGCGATGCGCAACGCCGTCCTCGCCGCCTGGGACACCCTGGACGAGGCCCTCTCCGAGGTGGTCCCCGTCGACCTCTACATGCAGGCCTACCGGCTGATCGAGTCCACCCCGGCCCTGCTCGCCGTCCACCTGCGGCGCTCCACCGAGCTGGAGGAGCGGATCGCCCGGCTGATCGCCGACCGCGAGGGGCTCGACCTGGACGCCGACCCGCGGCCCCGGGTGGCCGTCGCCGCGTTCTCCGGGGTGATGCGGGTCACCGGACGGCTCTGGGGGCAGGGCGAGGACGTCAGCGTGACCGCGATCCGGCGGATGACCGAGGCCTACCTCGACCAGATCGGCCCGGCCCTGGCCGCGGACTGGCGCCCCCCGGCCCCGGCCGACGGGCGCTGAGGGAGGGCCGGAGCCAGAGGTCCGGAGCAACCGACGAAGAGTTCCGGCCACCCCGGGGCACACCCCAACCACCCGTACGGCAACGGAGCGTGACCGTTCGCCGCGAGGGTACGCCGGTCGGCCGTGAGCCCCGTCACCCCTGACACCACTGGCTCCGGCGGTCTCCTAGTCTGGCTCCAGTGAACCTGCCCGGCCGCCCCGCCCACCCCACCGCCGACGCCCCCGCGCGCCCGGCCGTCCTGCGCACCCTGCTCGCGCTCGGCGTCGTCTTCCTGATGCTGGCGACCACCGGCTGGACCGCGGTGCACCGCCCGGAGACCGGGGTTCCGGTACGCACCGCCGCGCTCGCCGCGTGGGCCACGGCACGGATCGACGGCCGGCCGGTGCCGGCCGCCGACTCCCCCGTACGGACGGTCGCCCGCTTCTTCGCGGGCCTCGACGCAGCCCAGCGGACCCGCCTCGCCGACAGCCACCCGCTCGTGGTCGGCAGCCTCGACGGGGTGCCCGCCGAGACCCGCTACCGGGCCAACCACAACGCCCTCACCCAGACCGCGCGGCTGGAGGAGGCCCGCGGCAAGGACATCGCCCTCACCCCGGCCGACCGCGCCAATGCGATACGCCGCGCCCACCGGTTCGAGTCCCTCGCCGAGCCCGGCCGGCAGATCCTCCTCTTCGACCCCACCGGTGACGGCCTCGTCGCCGAGGTCTTCGGCGACCTCGGCGACGCCCGCCGGGTCTCGGTGATCGTCCCCGGCGTGGACACCGACGCGATCACCTTCGAGCGCAGCCAGCGCCGGCTGACCGCCCCCGCCGGCATGGCGCAGTCCCTGTACGAGGCCGAGCGCGCGGCCGCGCCCGACGCCCGTACCGCCGTCATCGCCTGGGCCGGCTACGTCGCCCCCACCGGGGTCGGCGTCGACGCCGCCACCGGCCGGCTCGCCGTCCAGGGCGCCGGACGGCTGGAGTCCCTCGCCGCGGCCCTGCCCGGGGACGCGAGCGTGGCCCTGTTCTGCCACAGCTACGGGTCGGTGGTGTGCGGCGTGGCCGCGCACCGGATGCCGGACCGGGTGACCGACGTGGTGGTGGCGGGCAGCCCCGGCATGCGCGTCGGGAACGCCGCCGACCTGCACACTTCCGCACGGGTGTGGGCCATGCGGGCCGAGGGCGACTGGATCGCCGACGTACCGCACCTGGAGGTCGGCGGGGTCGGCCACGGGGCGGACCCGGTCTCGCCGGGCTTCGGCGCCCGGCTGCTCTCCTCCGCGGGGGCGCACAGCCACACCGGCTATTTCGAGCCAGGGACGGCCTCCCTGGAGAACTTCGCCAAGATCGGAACCGGCGGTTTCGGTTCCGTCGCGTGCGCGAACGACAGCGACGCCTGCCGGGTCGGAATTTCCGGCACGGACGGTCACTGACGGGCGCCTGACGCACCGCAGACCCGTAGCAAGTCGAAAAAATCGGGCCGGATGACGAGGGGGACGCGCGGGGGCGCGTCCCTTTACCATGTGCCGCATGGGTGACGTACTGGCCGGAAATCATGCCGTCTGGGAGTTCGACGCCGACTCGGACTCGGTGCTCATCCGCTTCGCACGGGGGATACGGACGCCACGGCTCTGGCACGCGCTGGGCGAACGCCGGATCCCCCTGGAAGCGCTGTCCGGGGTGAGCGTGGGCCCGGCCTCGGCCGGAGTGGGACGGCGGGAGACCCTGGTGCTGCGCGCCGTGCCGCGGACCGGGGCCGATCCGCTGATGGAGGCTGCCTCCGGGCAGCTGAAGGAGTCCTGCGATCCCTACCGGCTGGTGCTGCCCGCGGACCGGGCGGAGCAGGCCGCGGCCTTCGCGGAGGCGCTGGGCGAGCGGCTGGGGCCGGGCGGCGACGCGCCGGCCGACCGGTTCCTCGTGGCGGTCCCGCAGCCGCCGCTGCTGCTGAAGGCCTACGACGCGCGGGTGGGGTTCGACGGCTCGGCCGTGACCTTCCACTGGTCGCGGACGGGGGCCAGCAGTGCGAAGTGGCGGGCCGGGGACCAGAGGTTCGCGCTGGGCGCGCTGTCGGGGGTCGAATGGGTGTCCCCCGACCGCCCCGGGGGCGGCCACCTGCGGCTGCTGACGCGGGATTCCGCCGGGGCTCCGCCGGCCCCCGACCACGACCTCGCCGCGGCGGTGTTCGGGGTGGGGTACGGGGCGGTGCACGAGTCGCTGCCGTTCGCCGCCGCGGTGCTGGCCGCGCTGCGGGAGCGGGCGCCGGTGGGATCCGTGCCGCGGGCCCGGGTGTCCGGGGAGCGGCTGCGGCACCTCAGCGAGCTGCACAGCACCGGTCTGCTGACCGACGCGGAGTACGAAACCCTCCGCGCCCGCTTCACGGCCGGGGCGTAGCCGGCCGCGGGCTGCGGGCGCGCCCCTGCGGGGTCACGACTCGCGGGCCGCCGACGTGGAGGTCATGTCCGGGTAGCGCGTGCCCGCCACCCGGGCCGCGAGGGGTTCCAGCAGGGCCAGCTCCGCAGCCGTCAGGGTGATCCGCGTGGCGGCGGTGTTCTCCGCCAGGCGGCCCGGCCGGCGGGTCCCCGGGATCGGGACCACGGTCAGCCCGTGCACCGACGCCCGCTGCTGCACCCACGCCAGCGCGACCTGCGCCGCCGTCACCCCGTGCGCGGCGGCGATCTCCCGGACCGGCGCCAGCAGGGCCGCGTTGGCCTTGGCGTTCTCCCCCGTGAAACGGGGCTGGCCGCGCCGGAAGTCCCCGGCCGGCAGCTCGGCGCCCGCGTCCGTGAACGACCCCGTCAGGAACCCGCGCCCGAGCGGCGAGTACGGCACGAAGGCCACGCCCAGCTCCGCCGCCGCGCCCACCGCGCTGCGCTCCACGTCCCGGCTGAACAGCGACCACTCCGACTGCAGCGCCGCGATCGGGTGCACCGCGTGCGCCTCGCGCAGTTCGGCGCCGGTGACCTCGCTGAGCCCCAGGTGGCGCACCTTCCCCTCCCGCACCAGCTCGGCCATCGCGCCCACCGATTCCGCGAGGGGCACGGCCGGGTCGCGCCGGTGCATGTAGTAGAGGTCGATGACGTCGACGCCGAGCCGCCGCAGGCTGCCCTCGACGGCCTGCCGGACGTACGCGCGGTCGTTGCGGATCCCCCGGTACGCCGGGTCGTCGCTGCGCTCGATGGCGAACTTCGTGGCGAGGGTGATCTCGTCCCGGTGCGCGGACACGAACGGCGCGAGGAACTCCTCGTTCGCGCCGCGTCCGTAGACGTCCGCCGTGTCGAAGAGGGTGACCCCGGCGGCCAGCGCCGCCTCCAGGGTCGCGCGGGCCGCCGGCTCGTCGGTGTCCCCGTAGAACTCGCTCATGCCCATGCAGCCGAGGCCCTGGATCCCGACGACCGGACCGCCCTTGCCCAGCTCGGCCCGTGCGATGGTGGTCTGCTCCGTCATGACTGTGCCCTCCCCGTTCCCGCGGACACCACGTCCGCCGTGTTCTTCGCGTACATCGCGATCTTGCAGTCCAGGACGTCGAGCGCGTCCGTCAGCTCCGCGACCCGCGCCAGCACCTCGTGGCGCGTCCGCTCCAGGAGCGCGCGGCGCTCGTCGACCGTGTGGTCCCCCTCGCGGACGAGTTCGGCGTACCGGACCATGTCCGCCACCGACATGCCGGTGGCGCGCAGCTTGCCGACGAAGGCCAGCCACCCGAGGTCCTTGTCGCTGAACCTCCGCTGTCCCGAATGGGAGCGGTCCACGTGCGGCATCAGGCCGATCCGCTCGTACCAGCGCAGCGTGTGCTGGGTCAGGCCGGTCCGGGCCTCGACCTCGCTGATCGTGTACCGCGTCTCCGTCGGGTTCATGGCCTCTACGCTAAAACCCTGGAGTGCGCTCCAAGCAAGTACGGGAAGTAGGCTCGGCCCCATGGAGAGCATCGAAGGCGTCAACAGCCTGGAGAGCCTGCGGGCCGTCGAGAACTGGCCCGTGCCGGCCGCGGCGGCGGCCGTCGTGCGCGCCGACGGGAGCCTGGCCGGCGCCCACGGTCCGGTGGACCGCCGTTTCCCGCTGGCCTCGGTCACCAAGCCCCTCGCCGCGTACGCGGTCCTCGTCGCGTACGAGGAAGGGGCCGTCGAACTGGACGAGCCGGCCGGCCCCGAGGGCTCGACGGTCCGTCACCTCCTCGCGCACACCAGCGGCCTGGCCTTCGACGAGCACCGTGCCACGGCCCCGCCCGGGCAGCGGCGGCTGTACTCCAACGCCGGTTTCGAGGTCCTCGGCGACCACCTCGCGAAGGCCACCGGGATCCCCTTCGCGGACTACCTGCGCGAGGCCGTCTTCGAGCCGCTGGGCATGAACTCCTCCAGCCTGGAGGGCTCCCCCGCCAAGGACGGCGTCTCCACCGTCTCCGACCTGGTGCGCTTCGCCGCCGAACTCCAGGCGCCCCGGCTGCTGGACGTCCGCACCGTCGCGGAGGCCACCTCGGTGGTCCACCCCGGGCTCAAGGGCGTCCTGCCGGGGTACGGGCACCAGTCGCCCAACGACTGGGGGCTCGGCCTGGAGATCCGCGACGGCAAGTCCCCGCACTGGACGGGCCTCACGTCCTCCCCGCGCACCTTCGGGCACTTCGGCCAGTCCGGCACCTTCCTGTGGGTGGACCCGGACGTCCGCGCCGCCTGCGTGGCGCTGACGGACCGCGCCTTCGGCCCGTGGGCCGTGGAGGCCTGGACCCCCTTCACGGACGCGGTCCTCGCCGAACTCCGCTCCCGCTAGGGCCGTTACGCCGGCAGCTCCCAGATCAGCAGTTCGCCCGGGGAGCCGGCCGTGATCTCCAGGTTCTTCTCGCCGGTGATCCGTGCCGAGTCCCCGGGCCCCAGCTCCGCCCCGTCGAGCCGCAGGTCCCCGTGCACCACGTGCAGGTAGACCCGCTCCGCGTCCGGTACGGGGACCCGCTCGCCCGCGGCCGGCCGCCGGACGTGCAGCACCGCGCCGGCGGCCGGGACCTCGTACGGGGTGCCGTCCACGAGGTCGCGTACCACCTCGTACGAGGGCTCCCCGCCCGCGGCCAGCGGCGCGAGCCACATCTGCACGAACCGCAGCGGCCGCCCGCCGTCGTTGCGCTCCACGTGCCGCGCCCCCGAGCCCGAGCCCAGCCGCTGGACGTCCCCGGGCCGGACCGTGCCGGTGTGCCCGGTGGTGCTGTCGCGGTGGGTGAGCTCGCCCTCGACCACCCACGTCACGATCTCGGTGTGGCTGTGCGGGTGCTCGTCGAAGCCGGCGCCGGGGGCGAGGAGCTCCTCGTTGCAGGCGAGCACCGGGCCGAAGCGGATGTTGTCCGGGTCGTAGAAGGACCCGAAGGAGAAGGCGTGCCGGGTGGTGATCCCGGCGTCCGGATCCCCTCCCGCGTACCGGTCCGCTGCGCGGCGTACATCGATCATGGGGGCCACGGTAGCGGCCGCCCGGGCACCCCGGCGCGGGACCCGAGTCCGCGCCGGGCCGTCGATAAGGCAGTCTTGTCCCGTGCCCCAACCCGAACGTGAGCAGTCCCCCGAGACCCGTCCCGCGCATCCCGCCCACCCGCACGCGGCGACGCTGCGCCGACTGGAGAAGTCCTCCGGCCGGCTCGCCGCCAATGCCATCGCGCGGATGGACGAGGCCCTGCCGTGGTACCGGGCGATGCCTCCGGAGAACCGGTCGTGGATCGGCCTGGTCGCCCAGGCCGGCATCGCCGCCTTCACGGAGTGGTTCCGGCACCCGGAGACCCCGCAGGCCATCTCCACCGACGTCTTCGGCACGGCTCCCCGGGAGCTGACCCGGGCGATCACCCTGCGCCAGACCGTGGAGATGGTCCGGACGACGATCGAGGTCATGGAGACCGCGATCGACGAGGTGGCGGCCCCCGGCGACGAGTCGATCCTGCGCGAGGCGCTGCTGGTGTACGCCCGGGAGATCGCCTTCGCCACCGCCCAGGTGTACGCGCAGGCCGCCGAGGCGCGCGGGGCGTGGGACGCCCGGCTGGAGTCCCTCGTCGTCAACGCCGTGCTGTCGGGCGAGGCGGACGAGGGCGCGCTGTCGCGGGCCGCCGCGCTCGGCTGGAACTCCCCGGAACACGTGTGCGTCGTCCTGGGCACCGCCCCCGAGGGGGACAGCGAGCTGACGGTCGAGGCGATCCGCCGCGCGGCACGCCACCACAAGCTCCAGGTGCTCACCGGGGTGCTGGGCGACCGCCTGGTGGTCATCGCGGGCGGCAGCGACAACCCGCTCCAGGTGGCGAAGTCCCTGATCGGGCCGTTCGCCGCCGGTCCGGTGGTGGCGGGGCCGGTGGTCTCGGACCTGCTGAACGCGACGAAGTCCGCGCAGGCGGCGGCCGCCGGACTGAAGGCCTGCACGGCCTGGCAGGACGCGCCGCGGCCGGTGCTGGCGGACGATCTCCTGCCCGAACGCGCGATCGCCTCGGATCCCTCGGCCAGGGAGCAGCTGGTGGAGGAGATCTACAGACCACTGGAGGAGGCGGGCTCGGCGCTGCTGGAGACGCTGAGCGTCTACCTGGAGCAGGCGAGCAGCCTGGAAGGGGCGGCGCGGATGCTGTTCGTGCACCCCAACACGGTGCGCTACCGGCTCCGACGTGTGACCGACGTCACCGGCTGGTCGCCCTCCGATGTCCGTTCGGCCTTTACGCTGCGGATCGCCCTGATCCTCGGGCGTCTGGCCGACGGAGATCAGCAGTCCTAGACTTTTGTCGGACATCAACAATTACCCCGACGGTTCTTCGTCCCTGTCCCCACGGGCGGCGGAGACCACCCACAAGAGAGAGTGTGAGGGTGCTCGTACTCGTCGCTCCCGGCCAAGGCGCTCAGACGCCCGGCTTCCTGACTCCCTGGCTCGAACTCCCCGGCGCCGCCGAACGCGTCGCAGGGTGGTCCGAGGCCATCGGGCTCGACCTCGCCCACTACGGCACGAAGGCCGACGCGGACGAGATCCGCGACACGGCCGTCGCCCAGCCCCTGCTGGTCGCGGCCGGTCTGCTGTCCGCCTCCGCGCTGGGCGCCCCGACGGCGTTCGGCGCCGTGGCCGGCCACAGCGTCGGTGAGATCACCGCCGCCGCGTACGCCGGTGTGCTGGGCGAGGGCGAGGCGCTGTCGTTCGTCCGTACCCGCGGGCTGGCCATGGCCGAAGCGGCCGCCGTCACCGAGACGGGGATGGCCGCGGTGCTGGGCGGTGAACAGGACGTGGTCGTCGCACACCTGCAGAAGCTGGGCCTGACCCCGGCCAACATCAACGGCGCGGGCCAGATCGTCGCCGCGGGCACCGCGGAGCAGATCGAGGCCCT
This sequence comes from Streptomyces sp. NPDC029216, assembly GCF_040648015.1. Lineage (NCBI taxonomy): Bacteria > Bacillati > Actinomycetota > Actinomycetes > Kitasatosporales > Streptomycetaceae > Streptomyces > Streptomyces sp. NPDC029216. The sequence continues at coordinate 48,381 of NZ_JBEZWL010000040.1, forward strand.
CGTCGCCGAGAAGCCCGAGGGCTCCATGAAGGTCGTCGCCCTCAAGGTCGCGGGCGCCTTCCACACGCACCACATGGCACCGGCGGTCGCCACGCTGGAGGAGGCCGCCAAGGCCCTCTCCCCGGCCGACCCGGCGCTGAAGTACGTGTCCAACAAGGACGGACTCGTGGTCGAGTCGGGCGCCGACGTCGTCGCCCGCCTGGTCGGCCAGGTCGCGAACCCGGTGCGCTGGGACCTGTGCATGGAGACCTTCTCCGAGCTGGGCGTCACGGGGATCGTCGAGCTGAGCCCCGGCGGCACCCTGACGGGTCTGGCCAAGCGCGCGCTCAAGGGTGTGCCGAACGTGGCGCTGAAGACGCCGGACGATCTCGACAAGGCCGCGAAGCTCATCGCCGAGCTGACTGCCTGAGAGTAGGAGCCCACACAGCATGTCCAAGATCAAGCCGGCCAAGGGCTCCCCGTACGCCCGCATCCTCGGCGTCGGCGGCTACCGCCCGACCCGTGTGGTGCCCAACGAGGTCATCCTCGAAACGATCGACTCCTCCGACGAGTGGATCCGTTCCCGCTCCGGCATCGCCTCCCGGCACTGGGCCTCGCCCCAGGAGACCGTCGCCGCGATGTCGGTGGAGGCCTCAGGCAAGGCGCTCGCCGACGCCGGGGTCTCCCCCGAGCAGATCGGTGCCGTGATCGTCTCGACGGTCTCGCACTTCAAGCAGACCCCGGCCGTCGCGACCGAGATCGCGCACCGGATCGGTGCGGGCAAGCCCGCCGCCTTCGACATCTCCGCGGGCTGCGCCGGCTTCGGCTACGGCCTGACCCTCGCCAAGGGCATGGTGGTGGAAGGTTCCGCCGAGTACGTCCTCGTCATCGGGGTCGAGCGGCTGTCGGACCTGACGGACCTGGAGGACCGCGCGACGGCCTTCCTCTTCGGCGACGGCGCGGGCGCCGTGGTCGTCGGCCCCTCGGACGAGCCGGCCATCGGCCCCACGGTGTGGGGTTCGGAGGGCGACAAGTCCGAGACCATCAAGCAGACCGTGCCGTGGGACGAGTTCCGCAGCACGGACAGCGCCCAGAAGTTCCCGGCCATCACCCAGGAGGGTCAGGCGGTCTTCCGCTGGGCCGTCTTCGAGATGGCCAAGGTGGCCCAGCAGGCGCTCGACGCCGCCGGGATCACCCCGGATGACCTGGACGTCTTCATTCCGCACCAGGCCAATATGCGGATCATCGACTCGATGGTGAAGACTCTCAAGCTGCCGGAGCACGTCACGGTCGCCCGTGACGTGGAAACCACCGGCAACACGTCGGCCGCCTCGATCCCGCTCGCCATGGAGCGGCTCCTGGCGACCGGAGCGGCGAAGAGCGGCGACACCGCGCTCGTCATCGGCTTCGGGGCGGGGCTCGTCTACGCCGCGACGGTCGTTACCCTCCCCTAGGGCCCGGGATCACTTCCCGGTCCTGTTCCACCAGCTAGCTAGCCACAGAAGGAGCGCCACATGGCCGCCACGCAGGACGAAATCGTCGAGGGTCTCGCGGAGATCGTCAACGAGATCGCGGGCATCCCGGTCGAGGACGTCGAGATCGGCAAGTCCTTCACCGACGACCTGGACGTCGACTCGCTGTCCATGGTCGAGGTCGTCGTCGCCGCCGAAGAGCGCTTCGACGTCAAGATCCCCGACGAGGACGTCAAGAACCTCAAGACGGTCGGCGACGCCGCCGAGTACATCCTGAAGCACCAGGCCGCCTGAGCCTGACGAGCGTTTGTCGCCACCCGGCGGTGGCGCCGTGACAATTCAGCACCCCCTGAGACGTGGAGAAAGAATTCCTGTGAGCCCGACCAATCGCACCGTGGTCGTCACCGGTATCGGCGCAACCACTCCGCTGGGTGGCGACAGCGCTTCGACCTGGGAAGGTCTGCTCGCCGGCCGGTCCGGCGTCTCGCCCCTGGAGGGCGAGCGCTTCGCCGAACTGCCGGTCCGCATCGCCGCCCAGGCCGCCGTGGACCCGAGCGAGGTACTGCCCCGCCCGCTGGCCCGCAAGCTCGACCGCTCGGCACAGTTCGCCCTCATCGCGGCCCGCGAGGCCTGGGCCGACGCGGGTTACACCGCTCCGGCGGGCGAGGACGAGGCCATCGTCCCCGAGCGTCTGGGCACCGTGATCGCCTCCGGCATCGGCGGCGTCACCACCCTGCTCGACCAGTACGACGTACTGAAGGAAAAGGGCGTGCGCCGGGTCTCCCCGCACACCGTCCCCATGCTCATGCCGAACGGCCCCTCCGCCAACGTCGGCCTGGAGGTCAACGCCCGCGCCGGTGTGCACACCCCGGTCAGCGCGTGCGCGTCGGGCGCCGAGGCCATCGGCTACGCCGTCGAGATGATCCGCACCGGCCGTGCCGACGTGGTCGTCGCCGGCGGCACCGAGGCGGCGATCCACCCGCTGCCGATCGCGGCGTTCGCCAACATGATGGCGATGTCCAAGAACAACGAGAACCCGACCACGGCCTCCCGCCCGTACGACAAGGCCCGTGACGGCTTCGTCCTCGGCGAGGGCGCCGGTGTCGTGGTCCTGGAGTCCGCCGAGCACGCGGCCAAGCGCGGCGCCCGCGTCTACTGCGAGGTGCTGGGCCAGGGCCTGTCCGCGGACAGCCACCACATCGCGCAGCCGGAGCCCACGGGCCGCGGTGTCGCCGCAGCCCTGCAGAACCTGCTCGACAACACGCAGCTGGACCCGTCCGAGCTGGTCCACGTCAACGCGCACGCCACGTCCACCCCGCAGGGTGACACGGCCGAGGTGAAGGCGCTGCGCAAGGTCCTGGGCGACGACCTCGACCACATCGCGATCTCCGCGACCAAGTCGATGACCGGTCACCTGCTGGGCGGCGCGGGCGGTATCGAGACCGTCGCGACCGTGCTGGCGCTGTACCACCGGATCGCCCCGCCGACGATCAACGTCGACGAGCTGGACGACGACATCGACGCGGACATCGTGCGCGGCGAGCCCCGCAAGCTGCCGGTCGACGGCCCGATCTCCGCGATCAACAACTCCTTCGGCTTCGGCGGCCACAACGTCTCGCTGGCGTTCCGCAGCGTCTGAGGGTAGAGACCCGTAACGGGGAAGGCCCCCGCCCGGCAGTGCCGGGCGGGGGCCTTCCCCGTACGCGTTCTCAGACCACCTGGTGGAGCCAGCGGACCGGGGCACCCTCGCCGGCGTAGCGGAAGGGCTCCAGTTCGTCGTCCCAGGGCTTGCCGAGGAGCTTGGCGATCTCCGCCTCCAGGTCGGTCTCGCCGCGCGCGGAGCGGGCGAGGGCGGCGCGCAGCCGGTCCTCGGGGATCAGGATGTCGCCGTGCATGCCGGTGACGGCGTGGTAGATGCCGAGCTCCGGGGTGGAGCTGTAGCGCTCGCCCTCGGCGGTCGGGCAGGGTTCGGCGGTCACCTCGAAGCGGAGCAGGTGCCAGCCGCGCAGGGCGGAGGCGAGTTTCGAGGCGGTGCCCGCCTCGGCCTGCCAGGAGAACTCGGCTCTCCAGGTACCGGGGGAGGCGGGCTGCCGGATCCAGTCGAGGTTCACCCGCACCCCGAGCACGCCCCCAACAGCCCATTCCACGTGCGGGCAGAGCGCGCGCGGCGCGGAATGCACGTACAGAACTCCACGTGTCGTCACCGGGACCTCCAGTGTGGGACGAGGTCGGGAATAAACTCCAGAAAACGGACAGTATGTGACGTGATGTAATGTAACGGAAAATAATGGACATTGCGTAGCGGCACCTGCGGCCGAAACGCCACGGGAAAAAGCTACCGTGCGCCAGGGGTCATGGTGTGACGTACGGTCGCACCGAAGCCCGTAAACGCAGAGCATTCACTCAGCAGGACGCCCCCGGAAGGACGCGGGGCGACGAGGGAGGGACCACCCGATGCGCACCACCGCCGCGCGCCGCCGCGTACGCCGGACCGTCACCGGCGCCGGCGTGGCGGCGGCCGTGCTGGCGGCGACGGTCACGGGGTGTGACGACGGGGGTCCTGCCGCGAAGGGGGGCGAGCGGGGGGCGCAGGCGAAGCCGCGCTGGAACCCGGCGCCGGCCTCGGTCGCCGCCGTCGGGGACTCCATCACCCGCGGGTTCGACGCCTGTTCGGTGCTGGCCGACTGCCCGGAGGTCTCCTGGGCCACCGGCAGCGATCCCGCCGTGAACTCCCTCGCCGCCCGCCTGCTGGGCGGGGCGGAAGTACCCGCGCGCAGCTGGAACTACGCGGTGACCGGCTCGCGCATGGCGGACCTGCCCGGCCAGCTGGCCGCGGCGGCGCAGCACAAGCCGGACCTGGTCACGGTGATGGTGGGCTCGAACGACGCCTGCCGGCCGACGGCTTCGTCCATGACCTCGGTGGCGGACTTCCGGTCGGAGTTCGAGCAGGCGCTGAAGGGGCTGCGGGCGGCCTCGCCCGCCTCGCAGGTGTACGTGTCCTCCGTGCCGGACCTGCAACGGCTGTGGGAGCAGGGCAAGGACAGCCCGATGGTGCGGCAGATCTGGAAGCTGGGGATCTGTCAGTCCATGCTGGCCGAGCCGCTGTCGGCCGACACCGGGGCGACGGCCCGGCGGGAGAAGGTACGGGCGCGCGTGGTCGAGTACAACGAGGTGCTGCGCCAGGTCTGCGCGCAGGACGCGCTGTGCCGCTACGACGGCGGGGCCGTCTTCCAGTACCCCTTCGGGGCGGACCAGCTGAGCCACTGGGACTGGTTCCACCCCGGCAGGGACGGGCAGGCACGGCTCGCGGAACTGGCCCACCGGCAGGTGACGGCGGCCGAGCCGCCGCGTTGACGCGGCGGCCGGGGGAAGGGCCGGGGACTGGGGGCCCTTCCCAGCGGTAGCTGGGGGAATGTCAGGGTCCGCCCCCGGCCCGGTCCTTCGGCCGCGGAGGGGGTGATTTCCGGCCAATCCCCCGCTACGGCGTGTCGCGGGCCTTCCGGGCGTCAGAGGTCGAGCTCGGCCGTCAGCCGCACGTCGGCGTGCGAGCGGCTCGCGCGGACCTCGTAGGTGCCGCCGATCCGGCGCCAGCCGCGCGCCTCCTCGTCCCAGACCTCGAAGGCCCGGCCGGGCAGCGCGATCTCCACCTCGACGCTCTCGCCGGGCCCGGCCTCCACCCCGGCGAAGCCGGCCAGCCAGCTCGCCGGGCGCTCCACCCGGTCCGCGACGGGCGCCAGGTAGACCTGGACGGTCTCGCGGCCGGGCCGGGTCCCGGTGTTGGTCAGCCGGACCCGGACCGACTCGGCGGTGGCCTCCAGGGACTCGTAGGCCCAGTCGGTGTAGCCGAGGCCGTGCCCGAAGGGGTAGGCGGGGGTCACGCCGTGGGCCTCGTAGGCCCGGTAGCCGATGAGGAGCCCCTCGCGGTACTCCAGCCGCCCCTCCCGGGGGACGACCTCGGTGACGGGCGCGTCGGCGAGGGCGGCGGGCCAGGTGGTGGGCAGGCGCCCGCCGGGCTCCGCGTCCCCGAGGAGCACGTCGGCCAGCGCGGCCCCGCCCTCCTGTCCGGGGAACCAGGTCAGCAGGACGGCGGCGACGTCCTCGCGCCACGGGAGTTCCACCGGGGAGCCCGCGTTGACGACGACCACGGTGTTCGGGTTGGCGGCGGCGACGGCCCGTACCAGGTCGTCCTGGCGGCCCGGCAGCCCGAGGTCGGTGCGGTCGAAGCCCTCCGACTCCACCCGCTCGGTGGTGGCGACGACCACGACGGCGGTGTCGGCGGCGCGGGCGGCCCGTACGGCCTCGGCGATCAGCTCGTCGGGGTCGCGGCGCGGGCCGAGGTGGAGCAGGGAGAACATGACCGCCTTGAGCGGCATCGCGCTCATGTCGGGGACCTGGTAGGTCAGCGAGACCTCGACGGGCTCCCCGGCGGTCAGGACGGCCCGCGCGCGCTCGCTGGGGGCGCCGAAGAAGGCCTCGAAGGGGTCGGCCTCGTCGCCCATCTCCTGGACGCCCTCCCACAGGGTCCGCCCGCCGACGGCGAGGGTGAAGGCGCCGAGCCCGCGGGTGCCGAAGACGTGTTCGCCGCTCTCGCGCGGCAGGAAGGTCCCGGTGACCTCGATGGCGGCCATCGTCTCGTACGAGGCCCCCTCGGGCAGGTCCTCGCCGATCCACTGGACCTGGCCGGTCGGCAGGCGGCCCTCGCCGAGGACCGCCCCGGAGGCGTCGCGGCAGACGGCGCGCAGCTCGAACCCCTGCCCGGCGGGGGCGGGTTCCTCGCTGAGGTCGGCGCCGACGGCGTAGGTCAGGGCGCCCTCGGGCAGTGCGGCGGTGAGCCCGTCGAGCGGGGAGACCACGCGTTCGGGGAAGACGGTGGCGCTAGTACGCGTCAACACCGTCTCCCCCGGGCCGACCCGCACCTCCATATGGGAGGACCCGGAGAACTTCGGCGGGAAGGTGGCCGAGGCCGCCGG